>NZ_JAAGPP010000040.1:0-57716 GCF_017104975.1 Burkholderia sp. Ac-20344 | reverse complement strand
GCCGGGTACGACATGACGCTTGCGTTGGCCGTGTTCGCAGTGTTGCCGCTTGCCGGACTGGCCGGGCTGCGCGGCCGGCGCGACGGCCGCGAGGGCGCGGTGCGGCAGGCACCGCCGCGCCTGAAGCCGACCGAGCCGCGCCTGCGGTTGCCCTGGTTCAGCGCGCTGGCGCTTTACAGCGCCGTGATGATCGCGAACAGCGCACTCGGGTTTTACGTGATCGACCGCTTGGGCGTGAGCGCGCAGGCCGCGCCACTCGCGACCGGTTATGCGCTCGGCAGCGCGGGCCTCGGGTTGATCGTCACGCAGGCGCTGGTCGGGCGTTTGCGATCGGTTGCCCCGGCGCAGTGGCTGCGCTGGGGCGCGCTCGCGGGCGGTGCCGGATTCGCGTCGGTGCTGATGGCCGAGGCTGAGCAGCCGCTGGCGCTGTGTGCGAGCTATCTCGTCGCCGCATGCGGGATGGGCGCGGCGTTTCCGGCCGTGGCGGCGCTGGCGAGCGCGCGGGTGGCGCCGCACGAGCAGGCTGCGTGCGCGGGCGCGATGTCGATGGCCCAGGGGCTCGGCATGGTGATCGGGCCGCTGGCCGGTGCGATGCTGTACGAACTGCATCCGGCCATGCCGTTCGCGTCGATCGGCGTGATGCTGGCGCTCGTTTCCGTCGCCGCTTCGTGGCGGGGAGCGCATGCGGCGGAGGCATCGCAGCGCACGTGCCGGCACCGTGCGGCAGGCTGCGATGCTTGCCGCACGAACGACGGACTGTGAGTCGACGCATTACGTCAAGCTTTGTCAAATTGCCGAAAAAACGTGCTGCCGCGCGCATCTGCGGGCGGCGCAGGGGCTGTCATGCCCGGGTTGGTTGAGTATCCTTGGATTCGATTCGCGGTACTCACGCAGTCACAACCGGGAGGCTTCACATGAATGCACGTCTATACCGCGCGGCTGTTGCCGGCGCGCTGATCGGATGGCTCGCGCCGTTTTCGGTGGCGCATCCGGCCGCGCATCGTCGGTGAAGGACGCGCTGATGGGCAAGCTCGGCGGCAACGCGTCGTCCGACAGCAGCTATTCCAGCGGCGCGAGCGGGATTCTCGACGCCGGCAACGGCGGCAAGCTCGACCTGAGTGGCGGCGGCCTGAAGCAGCAGGTGACCAAGCAGATCTGCGACAAGGTGCTGACGCAGGCGAAGTCGCTGCTGTAAGCGTTCCGGCGCGCGGCGGCACAGCGGGCGGTGCGACGCGTATAGCGCCCGTCGGTCATCGCGACTGCCAGGCGCGCATCGACGAAAAGACGGGCGGCCGCACGACAAGCCGCGGCCCGCACGTAGGGGCTCAGTCGGCCAGCCGCTTGTCGGCGAGCGCCTTGCAGCAGTCTTCGTAGACCCATTGCACGAGTTTCGCCCGATAGTCGAGATCGTCGGTATCGACGATTTCCTCGACCGCGTCGCGCGCCCACGACGCATCGACGAACCCGGCATGCCGCTTGGCGATGTCCTGCGCGAGCGCCGCGAGCCTGGCGATCACGAGCCAGTCGGCCTGACGGTGATGACGGTCGAGCCAGCGGTGCGCGGCCTGGACCTGGAACGCGGCGTCCGGCCACGATTCGTTGAGGTAAAACGCGCCGAGATTGCCGCAGGTGAGCCAGCAAAGCAGCTCGAGGCGGTCTTGCGAGCCGAGGATATGGGATGCGTCGGACATGGCAGCGCTCACGAAATACGTCGATTCCGGGCGGCGCCGGTTGCAACGGGCCGGTGCCGATAATAAAAACATAGCACGATGCGGGCCCGGCCGCGCACCCGGGCGGATGCTGACATGGCGGCGGCGAAACGGACGCTGCGCCGGCGTGGATGATTGACCGCGGCGTGAGGGGGCGGCGGGAGCGGAAAGTGCGGGGGGAACCGCGCGGGAAGATGCGGCCGGGGGTTCGGCGCGCTTACGCCGTGAGCGGGCCCGTTGGCGGGCCCGCCGCAGCCCGGCGCGCGGGCTGCGGATGAGCGGGATCAGGTGGTCGTGTGCGTGGCGCGCGCGATCGAGCGGATGCTGCGCTCGACGCGGATCAGGATGATCAGCACCGCGAGCGACACGAACGAATACAGCGCGACGAGCGCGGCGACGCCCGCGTAGCGCGCGGTCTGGCCGTTCTCGGCAGCCGTTTCTTCCGAGGCCTTCTTCTCGTTGTCGATCGCGGTCCGGCGTGCGTCGTAGCGCTCGGAAAAGTCGCGCATGACCGCCGACACGACGTCGGTGTACGCCTGCTCGCGCGCATATTCGTCGCCGTGGCCGGTGACCTTCTTCTTGACGCTGGCCGCGACGTCCGCGCGCGACAGCACCTTGTCGAGATACGCGATCTGCTGCTCGTAGTACGCGACGTCCGGATGGTCGTCGTCGCCGAGCACGCGCTGGAACGACGGCTCGTACGCGTCGCGATCGACCGCGTAGTCCGGCGACAGGGCCGCCCGGCCGTGTTTTTGCACGATGCCCGACAGTTGCGTCGACAGGCGCAGCGCGGGCGACGCGTTGTCGTCCTTGTCTGCCGCGCCGTCGGCGGCCGGCGTGGCCTTGGCGGGTGCATCGTTCTCCCACGCGAACGATGCGGGATCGACCTGGATGGCCGAATCGACCTTCGGCGGTTTCGACAGGCGCGCATCGAGTGCGACCGCGCCGAATATGACCCCGCCGATCAGGACTGCGGTCGCGAACAACAGCACGATCACGCGCAGTACCTGAAGATAGCCGCCCTCGATTTTGGTCAGGATGCTCAAGGCATTCTCCTTTCTTATGATGAATGAGGCGCCGAGGCTAGAGACCTTTCTAATGGCTGTCAATCGTCACGCCGGGTCACACCGGCCGACCGGAACGCTCGCTAGAATGTCGGCTTTCCTGGAGGCGGAAAGCGATGAAAATCTACGACCAGTTCTACATCGGCGGCGCGTGGCGCAAACCGGCGGGCACCGGCACGATCGACGTGATCGACTCGGGCACCGAGGCCGTGATCGGCCGGATTCCGGAAGGCGTCGCATCCGACGCGCAGGACGCGATCCGCGCGGCGCGCGCAGCCTTCGACGCCTGGGCGGCCACGCCCGCCGCGACGCGCGCAGGCTACCTGCGCAAGATCGTCGAGCATCTGCAGGCGCGCAGCGAGGAACTTGCGCAGTCGATCACCGGCGAAGTCGGGATGCCGATCAAGCTGTCGCGCGCGATCCAGGTCGGCGGCCCGATCTACAACTGGAAGGCCTACGCGAAGCTCGCCGAGTCGTTCGAGTTCGAGGCACAGGTCGGCAACTCGCTCGTCGTGCGCGAGCCGGTTGGCGTCGTCGCGGCGATCACGCCGTGGAACTACCCGCTCAACCAGGTGACGCTGAAGGTCGCGCCGGCGCTCGCGGCCGGCTGCACGGTCGTCCTGAAGCCGTCGGAAGTCGCGCCGCTCAACGCGTTCATGCTCGCCGAGGCGATTCACGAAGCCGGGTTGCCGGCCGGCGTGTTCAACCTCGTGTGCGGCTACGGCCCGGTGGTCGGCGAGGTGCTGGCCACCGATCCGGACGTCGACATGGTGTCGTTTACCGGCTCGACGCGCGCCGGCAAGCGCGTGGCCGAGCTGGCGGCTGCGGGCGTCAAGCGCGTCGCGCTCGAGCTGGGCGGCAAGTCGGCATCGGTGATCCTCGACGATGCCGATTTCGCGACGGCGGTGAAGGGCACGGTCAACGCGTGCTACCTGAACGCGGGGCAGACCTGCTCGGCGCATACGCGCATGCTGGTGCCGGAAGCGCGTTATGAAGAGGCGCGCGCAATCGCGAAGGCGGTGGCCGAAACCTACGTCGCCGGCGATCCGCGGCAGGACGCGACGCGCCTCGGCGCACTCGCATCGGCCGTGCAGCAGCAGCGCGTGCAGGCCTACATCCAGCGCGGGATCGACGAAGGCGCGGAGCTCGTGACGGGCGGCACGGGCCTGCCGGAAGGGCTCGCGAAGGGCTTCTTCGTGAAGCCGACCGTGTTCGGCCGCGTCGATCCGAAATCGACGATCGCGCAGGAAGAAATCTTCGGGCCGGTGCTGTCGATCATCACGTATCGCGATGAAGACGAAGCCGTGCGGATCGCGAACGATTCGCCGTACGGGCTCGGCGGCGCGGTGTGGGCCGGCAGCGACGAACGCGCGATGGGCATCGCGCGCCGCATCCGCACGGGACAGGTCGACATCAACGGCGGCACGTGGAACATGGCCGCGCCGTTCGGCGGCTACAAGCAGTCGGGTCACGGCCGCGAGAACGGCGTGTACGGGCTCGAAGAATATCTCGAGTACAAGTCGATGCAGCTCAAGCCCGCGAAGCCGGCCTGAGTGTTTTTCACGGCCCGAACCGGAAACGGCACGCTCGCGTGCCGTTTTTTTATTGACGGCCGTCAAGGTGCGCGTCGGTGGATCGTCGATCATCGCGGTTCCGATGTTCCGATGAGGTTTCAGATGACCGTACGCACTTCCTTTCCGCCGCTGACGATTCGCGGCCGCACCTTGCTGCCTGTCGTGCAGGGCGGCATGGGCGTCGGCATTTCCGCGCACCGGCTGGCGGGCAGCGTCGCGCGCGAAGGCGCGGTCGGCACGATCGCGAGCATCGACCTGCGCCACCATCATGCGGACCTGCTCGCGCGTTGCCGCGCGCAACCCGATCGCGCGACGCTCGAGGCCGCGAACCGCGAGGCGCTGGCACGCGAGATCCGCCTCGCGAAGACCTACAGCGAAGGGCGCGGGATGATCGCGGTCAACGTGATGAAGGCCGTGAGCGCGCATGCGGACTACGTGCGGGTCGCGTGCGACGAGGGCGCGGATGCGATCGTGATGGGCGCGGGCCTGCCGCTCGACCTACCCGATCTCACGCAAGGGCACGACATCGCGCTGATTCCGATCCTGTCGGACAGCCGCGGGATCGCACTCGTGCTGAAGAAGTGGATGAAGAAGGGGCGCCTGCCCGACGCGATCGTGATCGAGCATCCGGCGCATGCGGGCGGCCATCTCGGCGTCACGCAGATCGACGACATGCACGACGGTCGTTTCGATTTCGCGCGCGTGCTCGACGAGACCGCCCAGGTGATGGCGTCGCTCGGCCTTGCGCGCGAAACGATCCCGCTGATCGTTGCGGGCGGGATCAACAGTCACGATACGGTGCGCGCGGCGCTCGAGGCCGGCGCGAACGGCGTGCAGGTCGGGACGCCGTTCGCGGTCACGGAAGAGGGCGATGCGCATCCGCACTTCAAGCGCGTGCTGGCCGACGCGACACCCGACGACATCGTCGAATTCGTCAGCGTGACGGGGTTGCCCGCACGCGCGGTGAAAACGCCGTGGCTCGATCGTTACCTGCGCAACGAGACGCGCATCCGCAACAAGCTCGGCGCGCTGAAGCAGCGCTGCCCGACCGCGCTCGAATGCCTGAGCGTATGCGGCCTGCGCGACGGCATCGAGAAGTTCGGCCATTTCTGCATCGACACGCGGCTGGCGGCAGCGCTGCGCGGCGACGTCGCGAACGGGCTGTTCTTCCGCGGCCGCGAAGCGCTGCCGTTCGGCCGTGCGATCCGCAGCGTGCGCGATCTGCTCGACCTGCTGCTGACGGGCTGTGCGACCGAACCTGCGGCAAACCGTCCCACGTTTACGCTGGCTTGACGAATATCAAGATGACGAAAAGACCCTACAGGGAGAATGGAAACCATTCTTTGGGGGGCCGTACCATGCATAAAACGATTCGAACTTGTGTCACCGCTGCGGCCGTTGCAGCCGCTTTCGCCGCGATGCCTTCGCTGTCGCACGCGGCCTCGCCGGGCGACGGCATCAATCAGGGCGACGTCCTGGTCCGGCTGCGCGCGATCAGCATCCAGCCGAACGAACGCGCGAGCGACACGCTGGGCGCGCTCAACGTCGGCGTGAACAACGCGATCGTGCCCGAGCTCGACTTCACGTACATGATCCGCGACTACCTCGGCGTCGAGCTGATCCTCGGCACGTCGCGGCACCAGGTGACGTCGAGCCTCGGCAATCTCGGCGGCGTGGGCGTGCTGCCGCCGACGCTGCTGCTGCAGTACCACTTCAACCATGCCGGCAAGGTGCGTCCGTACGTTGGCGCGGGCGTGAACTACACGTACTTCTACAACAACGGGCTCAACGTTGGCGGCGAGGGCGTATCGATCAACAAGAGCAGCTTCGGCCCCGCGCTGCAGTTCGGCGTGGACGTGCAGCTGACGAAGAAGGTCTTCATGAACGTCGACGTGAAGAAGATCTGGATGAGCACCGATGCGACGCTCGGCGACAAGGGCATCGGCACGCTGCACATCGATCCGCTGATCGTCGGCGTGGGCGTCGGGATGAAGTTCTAGACGCGGCGGGAAAAGAACAGAGTTGGGGTTGGCGGCATGGCGGTCGGCATGCCGCTCTTTTTTTTGCGCGGCGGATTTACAGCTTGTCGTACTGGAAGCGCATCGCGGTGCCTTCGCGCGAGATGCGCTCCCACACCGCGCGCTTTTCGTCGTCGCTCAGGAACACCCAGTTCGACACTTCGGCGGCCGTGCGGCCGCAGCCCTTGCAGACTTCGTCGAAGAGGGTCGAGCACACGCCGATGCAGGGGCTGTCGGGCAGGTCGTGGAGATTGGAGGCCATCGGAAGGGTTCGCGCAGTTGAATCGTCAGCCGCCATTTTAATGCATCGCGGCCGGACGGTCGGGCGGGTGCGGCCGGCGTGCTGTACGGGTGCAGGGGCGTGACAGTCCGGCCGGGCATCGGGCGCGACCGCAGCCAACGAACGGTTTGCGCATCGGGCCGGCGAACGCGGTTTCGCCGCCGCCCGTTTTTCCCGGTGGACAGCCGCCGATTACCCGATAGAATTCCCCGGGAACATCCCGCCGCACGGGCGGCCTGACCGGCCGGCGGCGGGAATCTGTTCCGTTTGCGCGACACCGGCATGATTTTTTTGTGACGGCGCGCGAATGATGGTAGTTTTCGGGGTTTTCGAGGGGCGGAGCACCAGAATGCGCCGCCATGACGAGGCAGACGGCAGCCGGGCACAAGGTCCGGCCGGAGGGAGAACGGGATGAAAGCAAAGGTAGTGGGCCGGTTCGCAGCGCTCGCGCTGTGCGTGGGTGCATCGGCGGCAGCGGCGAAGGAGTCGCAGCTCAATGTCTATAACTGGTCGGACTACATTGCGAAGGACACGATCCCGAACTTCGAGAAGCAATCGGGCGTCAAGGTCCGCTACGACAACTACGACAGCGACGACACGCTGCAGGCGAAGCTGCTGACGGGCAGCTCGGGCTACGACATCGTCGTGCCGACCAGCAACTATGCGGGCAAGCAGATCGCCGCCGGCATCTTCGCGCCGCTCGACAAGTCGAAGCTGCCGAACCTCAAGTACCTCGATCCGCAACTGATGGCGCTCGTCGCCGGCGCGGACCCGGGCAACAAATACTCGGTGCCCTGGGCGTACGGCACGACCGGCCTCGCGTACAACCTGACGAAGGCGCAGCAGGCGCTGGGCAAGGTACCGCTCGACAACTGGGACATCCTGTTCAAGCCGGAAAACCTCTCGAAGCTGAAGACCTGCGGCGTGTCGGTGCTCGACGCACCCGACCAGATGTTCGCGGCGGCGCTGCACTACATCGGCAAGGATCCGATGAGCACGAACCCGGCCGACTACAAGGCCGCGATGGAAGTGCTGAAGAAGATCCGCCCGTACATCACGCAATTCAACTCGTCGGGCTACATCAACGACCTGGTCGGCGGCGACATCTGCTTCGCGTTCGGCTGGTCGGGCGACGTCGTGATCGCGAAGCATCGCGCGATCGAGGCGAAGAAGGCGTACAAGATCGAGTACTACATTCCGAAGGGCGGCGCGCCGGTGTGGTTCGACGTGATGGCGATCCCGAAGGATGCGAAGAACAAGGATGCCGCGCTGCAGTGGATCAACTACATCGAGGATCCGAAGGTGCACGCGGCAATCACGAACGCGGTGTACTACCCGAGCGCCAACGCCGAAGCCCGCAAGTACGTGCGGCCCGACGTCGCGAACGACCCGGCCGTCTATCCGCCGGCCGACGTCGTGAAGACGCTGTTCCTGCTCAAGCCGCTGCCGCCTGAAATCCAGCGTCTGCAGACGCGTCTGTGGACCGAGCTGAAGTCGGGCCGCTGACGCGAGCCGGTGTTCCCAGCAGTCATGAAGCCCCTGGTGCCCCCGGGGGCTTTGTTCGTTCAACGCAGGAGAGAAGCAGCACATCATGAATAGCCAGTCGGGCGCGCCGGTCGCGGGCGCGCCGTTCTCCGTTTCCTCCTCCGGCGCCGATGCGCGCGCCGAGAACTTTGTCCAGATCGTCGACGTCGTCAAGAAATTCGGTGACACCGAAGCCGTGCGCAGCGTCAACCTGACCGTGCGCCAGGGCGAGCTGTTCGCGCTGCTCGGCAGCTCGGGCTGCGGCAAGTCGACGCTGCTGCGGATGCTCGCGGGCCTCGAGACGGTCACGTCGGGCAAGATCCTGATCGACGGCGAGGACCTCGCGCAGATGCCGCCGTACAAGCGGCCCGTGAACATGATGTTCCAGTCGTACGCGCTGTTCCCGCACATGTCGGTCGAGTCGAACGTCGCATTCGGTCTCAAGCAGGAAGGCACGCCGAAGGCCGAGCTGAAGGCGCGCGTGGCCGCGGCGCTCGAACTCGTGCAGATGAGCAAGTACGCGAAGCGCAAGCCGCATCAGCTGTCGGGCGGCCAGCAGCAGCGCGTCGCGCTCGCGCGCTCGCTGGTCAAGCGACCGAAGCTGCTGCTGCTCGACGAGCCGATGTCCGCGCTCGACAAGCAGATCCGCCAGCGCACGCAGATCGAACTCGTCAACATCCTGAACAAGGTCGGCGTCACCTGCATCATGGTCACGCACGACCAGGAAGAAGCGATGACGATGGCGAATCGCCTCGCGGTGATGAGCGAAGGGCAGATCGTGCAGATCGGCTCGCCGAACGAAGTGTACGAATATCCGAACAGCCGCTTCTCGGCCGAATTCATCGGCTCGACGAACCTGTTCGAAGGCGTGACCGTCGAGGACGAACCCGACCACGTGTATATCGAATCGCCGGAGCTGCCGAGCCGGCTGTACGTGAGCCACGGGATCTCGGGCCCGCTCGGGATGCCGGTCACGGTGTCGGTGCGCCCCGAACGGATCGCGCTCACGCGCAAGCCGCCCGAAGGCGCGTTCAACTGGGCGCGCGGCCGGATCGGCAACGTCGCGTACATGGGCGGCTATTCGCTGTATCACGTGAGGCTCGACGGCGGCAAGACGGTGATCGCGAACGTGTCGAGCCTCGCGATTTCGGAGCTCGACACGCCGGCGCTCGGCGACGAGATCTACGTGCGCTGGAGCGCGACTGCCGGCGTGGTGCTGACGTCATGACTGCATTCAAGTCCATGCTTTCGTGGCCGGTGCGGCGCTTCAACCTGACGGGCGCCACGGCGGTCGTGGCTGGCCCGTTCACGTGGCTCGTGCTGTTCTTCCTCGTGCCGTTCGTGCTGGTCGTCAAGATCAGTTTCGCGGAGCTGCAGCTCGGCATCCCGCCGTACACGGAGCTCGCGTCGTATGCCGACGGCGTCGTGCACGTCGCGCTGAACCTGTCGCACTACGCGTTCCTGTTCACGGACAGCCTGTATTTCGCGACCTACGTGAACTCGGTGTGGGTGGCCGCGATCACGACGCTGCTGTGTTTGCTGATCGGCTATCCGATGGCGTACTACATCGCGCGCTCGAACCCGGCGACCCGCAACCTGCTGATGATGGGCGTGATGCTGCCGTTCTGGACGTCGTTCCTGATCCGCGTGTACGCGTGGATCGGCATCCTGAAGAACAACGGGCTGCTGAACAACTTCCTGATGTGGATCGGCCTGACGCATACGCCGATCGAGCTGTACCGCACCAACTACGCGGTGTACATCGGGATGGTGTATTCGTACCTGCCGTTCCTCGTGATGCCGCTCTACGCGCACCTCGTGAAGATGGACCTGCGCCTGCTCGAAGCCGCGTACGACCTCGGCGCGAAGCCGTGGAAGGCGTTCGTGCAGATTACGCTGCCGCTGTCGAAGAACGGGATCATCGCGGGCTGCCTGCTCGTGTTCATCCCGGCGGTGGGCGAGTACGTGATTCCCGAGCTGCTCGGCGGCGCAAACACGCTGATGATCGGCCGCGTGATGTGGAACGAGTTCTTCAACAACGCAGACTGGCCGATGGCATCGGCCGTGACCTGCGCGATGGTGCTGCTGCTGCTCGTGCCGATGGCGATGTTCCAGCACTTCCAGGCGAAGGAGCAGGGAGGCCGCCGATGAAGCCGAATCGTTACCTGCAGTTCGCGGCGCTGTTTGCCGGCTTCGCGTTCCTGTACATCCCGATCATCAGCCTGATCGTCTATTCGTTCAACGAGTCGAAGCTCGTCACCGTGTGGTCGGGCTTCTCGTTCCGCTGGTACTCGGCGCTCGTCGAGGACGACGAACTGCTGACGGCCGCGTGGCTGTCGCTGAAGATCGGCGTGCTGACCGCGTTCGCATCGGTGTTCATCGGCACGTGGGCCGGCTTCGTGCTCGCGCGGATGGGACGCTTTCGCGGTTTCGCGCTGTTCAGCGGGATGATCAACGCGCCGCTCGTGATTCCCGAGGTGATCCAGGGGATCTCGCTGCTGCTGCTGTTCATCGAGCTGGCGAAGTGGATCGGCTGGCCGGCCGAGCGCGGCGTCTTCACGATCTGGCTCGGCCACGTGATGCTGTGCATCTCGTACGTCGCGATCATCGTGCAGTCGCGCGTGCGCGAGCTGAACCCGTCGCTGGAGGAAGCCGCGCTCGATCTCGGCGCGACGCCGCTGAAGGTGTTCTTCACGATCACGCTGCCGCTGATCTCGCAGGCGCTGATCGCCGGCTGGCTGCTGTCGTTCACGCTGTCGATCGACGACCTGGTGCTGTCGGCGTTCCTGTCGGGCCCCGGCTCGACGACGCTGCCGCTCGTGGTGTTCTCGCGCGTGCGCCTCGGGCTGAACCCGGAGATGAACGCGCTCGCGACGCTGTTCATCGTCGCGGTGACGGCCGGCGTCGTGATCGCGAACTTCGTGATGCTGCGCCAGGAGCGCAAGCGGATGGCGGGGTTCGCGACCTGACGTTCAGGTTGCGATCGCCATGAAAAACGCCCGGTGCCGACGACGAGTCGGGCCGGGCGTTTTGTTGGGTGACGCCGGATGTGGGGCGGCGCCGGTCAGTACGCGATCGCGTCGGAGGAAGGACCTCAGCGACCGGGACGCGGGTTCGATTCCCGCGCCCGATCGTGCGCCGGCTCACGCGCCGAACGCCGCCTTCGCCAGCATCCCGAGCGCGACGCACACGAGCACGGCCGCGAACCCGGCCTGCACGTGCCGCGCGGCGAGGTGGCGCGATGCGCCGCGACCCGCGGCCATGCCGAGCGCGGTCGCGACGGTGAACCACAGCGTCACGTCGAGCGGTGCGCGGGTGCCCGACACGAGCGTGGCGAGCACACCGCCGGTGCCGACGAGCGCGATCACCATCAGCGACGTCGCGACGACGCCATGCATCGACACGTTCGTGAACTTGCGCAGCATCGGCACGATCACGAAGCCGCCGCCGACGCCGAGCAGCCCTGTCATCAGGCCCGTCATCGCGCCGGTCGACGCAAGTGCGACGCCAACCGGCCAGGACCATACGAGCCGGCCCGTATCGGGATTCACGCGGCCGACGCACAGCGGCGATACCTCCGCGTCGACCGGCGCGTGCCGCAGCGCCTGCCGCAACAGGCGGCCGGCGACGACCAGCATCGTCAGCGCGAACAGCGCGAGCAGCAGGCGTTGCGGCAGCACGTGCGCGAGCCGTACGCCGAGCGTGGTCAGCGGCACGCCGGTCACGGCCATCAGCAGCGCCGCGCGATAGCGCACGAGCCCGCGGCGGAAGCCTTCGAGCGCACCGAGCGCGGCGCTGCCGGCCACCGCGACGAGCGCGACGGGCGTGGCCTGCTGCATCGGCCAGCTCATGCCGACGACGAGCGCGGGTACCGCGAGGATGCCGTCGCCGGCGCCGGTCAGGCCGAGCACGGCGCCGACGAAACCGCCCAGTACGAGGGAAATCAGCATGACGTCAGCGGGCTCCGGTCAACGTGCGATCGCGGGCTTCGCGAGCCATTCGCGGCCCTTGAGCATCGCCTTCCAGTAGAGCGGCGGCAGCACGCGCTCCTTGAGCAGCCACGCGAGCCGCGACGGCCGCTTGCCGTCGATCAGCCACGCGGGGAAGGTCGGCGCGACCTTGCCGCCGTACAGGAATTCGGCGAGCACGATCTTGCCGCGCTCGACGGTGAGCGGGCACGAGCCGTAGCCGTCGTACGCGGCGTCGCCGTGCGCGCGGCCGAGCGACGCGAGCAGGTTGTGCGCGACGACGGGCGCCTGCTTGCGCGCGGCCGCGGCCGTTTTCGCATTGGTCGTGTTGGTGGCGTCGCCGAGCGCGTAGATGTCCGGGAACTGCCGGTGCCGCAGCGTCGCCGGATCGACGTCGATCCAGCCTGCCGCATCGGCGAGCGGGCTCGAACGCACGAAGTCGGGCGCCTTCTGCGGCGGCACGACGTGGATCATGTCGAACGAACGCACGACGGTTTCCTTGCCGCCGTCGGGCAGCGCGCGCGCGAACGTCGCGCGGCGCGCGGGCCCGTCGATCGAGACGAGGTTGTGGCCGAACGACAGCGCGATGTCGTAGCTTTTCACGTACTCCATCAGCGCGGGCACGTAGTCGGCGACGCCGAACAGCGCGCCGCCCGCATTCAGGAACTCGACGTTCGCGGCCTCGAGGCGGCCCGCGCGCCGCCAGTGGTCGCACGACAGGTACATCGCTTTTTGCGGCGCGCCTGCGCACTTGATCGGCATCGGCGGCTGCGTGAAGAGCGCGTTGCCGCCGCGGAACGCGCGCACGAGCTCCCACGTGTACGGCGCGAGGTCGTAGCGGTAGTTGGACGTGACGCCGTTGCGGCCGAGCGTGTCGGCGAGGCCGTCGATCGCTTGCCAGTCGAGCTTGAGGCCCGGGCACACGACGAGCTTGCGATACCCGATGCGGCGGCAGCCGTCGAGCACGACCGTGTGCGCGTCGGGTTCGAAGCCCGCGACGGCGGCCTGGATCCGGTGCACGCCGCGCGGCAGCACGTCGGTCATCCGGCGCGCGGTGGTCTCGGGCCGGAACACGCCCGCGCCGACCATCGTCCAGCCCGGCTGGTAGTAGTGGACGTCGGCCGGATCGATCACCGCGATATCGAGCGACGCATCGCGCGCGAGCAGGCTCGACGCAACCGCGATGCCGGCCGCGCCCGCGCCGACGATCACGATGTCGTGCCGCGCGTCGACGGCCGGTGCCGCCTGCTTGCCGCTTTGCACGACACGCGACGCGAGCGCGCGCAGGTCGTAGCCGGCTGCGCCGGCCGTCGCGACGATGTCGTTCAGCGGACGCAGGCCGGCTTGCGACAGCGCCCACAGCGTGGCCGAACGCGTGCCGCTGCGGCAGTAGGCGAGCACCGGGCCGTCAAGCGATGCGACGAGCGTGCCGAACTGCGCGGCCTGGTCGTCGGTCACCTTGCCCGTATCGACCGGCAGGTAATGCACGTCGATGCCGAGCGGCGCGGCGGCCGCGCGGATCTCGGTGACGGTCGGCTGGTCGGGGCCTTCGCCGTCGGGGCGGTTGCAGATGATCGCGCGGATACCGGCCGCGTGAAGCGCAGGCAGGTTGGCCGCCGCGATCTGCGGCGAGACCGACAGCGTGTCGGTCAGCTTGCGGATGGTCATGTCGGGGTTCTCCGGGTGGGGCGGGTGGCTCAGATCGCGTCGAGCGGGATCTTCAGGTAGCGCACGCCGTTGTTTTCGGGCTCGGGCAGGTGGCCGGCGCGCATGTTGACCTGCACGGACGGCAGCATCAGCACGGGCATGGCGAGCGTGGCGTCGCGCGCGATGCGCATCGCGACGAAATCGTCCTCGGTCACGCCGTCCTTCACGTGCACGTTCGCGCGGCGCTGCTCGGCCACGGTCGTCACGAACTGCACGTCGCGGCCGCCCGGCTGGTAGTCGTGGCACAGGTAGAGGCGCGTGTCGGGCGGCAGGTCGAGCACGCGCGCGATCGAGCGGTACAGCGTGCGTGCGTCGCCGCCCGGGAAGTCGCAGCGGGCCGTGCCGTAGTCGGGCATGAACAGCGTGTCGCCGACGAATGCCGCGCGCTGCGTCGCGTCGTCGACGCAGTAGGTCATGCACGCGGGCGTGTGGCCCGGCGTGTGCAGCGCGCGGATCGTCAGTGCGCCGAGCGCGAGCGTGTCGCCGTCGTCGAGCAGCCGGTCGAACTGGCGGCCGTCGTGCGCGAAGCCGGGGCCCGCGTTGAACAGCGTGCCGAACACGTGCTGCACGCGGCGCACGTGCGAACCGATCGCGATCCGGCCGCCGACGTGTTCCTTCAGGTACGGCGCGGCCGACAGGTGGTCGGCGTGCACGTGGGTTTCCAGCAGCCAGTGCACGTCGGCGCCGAGTTCGGCGACGCGCGCGATCAGCCGGTCGGCGCTCGCCGTGTGCGTGCGGCCGGACTTCGGGTCGTAGTCGAGCACGCTGTCGATCAGCGCGCACGCGCGGCTCGCGGTATCGAGCAGGAGATAGCTGACGGTGTGGGTCGCCGGGTCGAAAAAGCCTTCGACCGACAGCGTGGTGGCATCGCTCACGGGGTGTCCTCGATCGGGTTCTGCATCTTGAATCGGGATCGGTGACTCAAGAAGCGTGCCAGCCTGCACCGCGGCACCGGCCGATCTGCCAGGGGCTTGATTCGGCTCGGATTTCTGGTGTGGCCGCAGCGATGCGCGGGTGTCGCCGGCATCTGTCTGCCACCGCTGACTGCCACATCTGGCAGTGTCGTGGCAGAATTGGCAGTCTTCCTGGCAGTTCGTCAGGCAGCCCTTTCACCGAGCGTCCGCATGAATCCGCACGACACCATCCCGATCGTCCCCGCGCCGCGCCACGACGTCATGCCCGACGTGCGCGCGCTCGTCGCGTATCTCGAGCAGGATCCGCAGCCGATGATCGTCGTCGATCCCGACTACCGCATCCTCGCGGCGAACGATGCGTACCGGCGCCAGTTCGGCGTCGCGGGTGTCGAGCACGTGGGCCGGCACTGCTTCCAGGTCTCGCATCACTACGACGTGCCGTGCGACCAGGCCGGCGAGCATTGCCCGATGAAGCAGGCGCTCGAATCGCGCGGGCTGAACCGCGTGCTGCACATCCATCACACGCCGCGCGGCCCCGAGCACGTCGACGTCGAATTGCGGCCGATCTTCGATGCACACGGTAACGTGATCGCGTATGTCGAGCGGCTGACGACGGTGCGCAGCGCGTCCGCGCAACCCAGTGCGGAAGGGCTCGTCGGCGGCGCCGACGCGTTCAATGCGGCGCTCGGCGCACTGCAGCGCGTCGCGCCTTCGATGCTGCCGGTGCTGCTGCTCGGCGAATCGGGCACCGGCAAGGAACTGTTCGCCCGCGCGCTGCACGAGGCGAGCGATCGCGCGATGGGGCCGTTCGTCGTCGTCGATTGCTCGGGGATCGCCGAGACGCTGTTCGAGAGCGAACTGTTCGGCTACGAGAAGGGCGCGTTCACGGGCGCGAACCAGCGCAAGCCGGGCCTCGTCGAGACCGCGCAGGGCGGCACGCTGTTTCTCGACGAGATCGGCGACGTGCCGCTGCCGATGCAGGTAAAGCTGCTGCGGCTGATCGAGTCGGGCACGTTCCGCCGCGTCGGCGGCGTCGAGGCGCTGCGCGCGGATTTCCGGCTGGTCGCGGCGACGCACAAGCCGCTGCGCGAGATGATCGACGACGGCCGGTTCCGGCAGGACCTCTACTACCGGATCAACGCGTTTCCGATTCCGTTGCCGGCGCTGCGTGACCGGCGCGGGGACGTCGCGCTGCTGGCCGAGTCGATCCTGCGGCGGATCGCGAATGCGCGCGCCAGCGCGGGCGACGCAGGCGCACGGCCGTTCGTGCTGACCGAGCGTGCGCGTGTGTGTCTCGATGCGTATGCGTGGCCGGGCAACATCCGCGAGCTGCGCAACGTGCTCGAACGCGCGTGCCTGTTCGCGGACGACGGGACGATCCGGATCGAGCATCTGCCGGCCGAGCTGGTCGCCGCATCGGCGGCGCCGCAGGACCGTACGGCCGATGCGCGCGGCGTGCCGGATGCGGAGCTCGTGCGCATCGCGCGCACGTTCGACGGCACGCGCAAGGCGCTCGCCGAACAGGTCGGGATGAGCGAGCGGACGTTGTACCGGCGGATGAAGGCGCTCGGGCTCGGGGCGCGCGAGCGCTGAACGGTCGTACGGCGGGCGGCTGGCAGCGGCAGGCGGCTTTGTCGAGAATGGCGCGTTCGATCCAGCCACCCCCTCGCCGATGAAGAGACGCTTCCTTTCGCCTTGCCTGTTTCTGGCAGCCGCTGCGCTGTGCAACCTGGCGCAGGCCGCCGCCGAATACACGTGGACCGATGCGGCCGGCGCGCATGCGGTGACGCTCGCCAGGACCGCGTCCGGCGATGACGTCGAGCTCAAGGTTGCCGCGACGTTCGACGGCCGGCCCGACTGGGCGGTGCGCGACTACGTGAGGGCATGCCCGGTCGACGTGATCCTCGACGTCGTGCCTGCGTCGATCGAAATGCGCGACCTGCTCGGCAACGGCCGCAAGCAGTTCCTGTTCGCGTACAAGATCGGCTGCCGCGGCGACGTCGGCGCCGACCAGGTCAAGTACTTCCTGATCGACCAGGGCACGAAGTACGTGCTGCGCGGCGAGGAAACCGTCACGGTCAACGGCAAGTTCATGGACGGCGGCGCGGCGCCCGTACCGAATGCGGACCTGAAAGCCCATCCCGCATTTCTGCGCTACATGACGAAGCATTGGCACGGGATCAGCGTGCGCGATTATCGGTAGGCATGCGCACGGCGAGCACGGCGGGGTGGGCGACACGCACCCGTCGCGGCTGCTGCCGGCACGCGTCTTCAGGTATAGGGCTGCGGCGTTGCCGATGCTCGTACCGAATGCGGTTCGCGATACGGGCTGCAAATGGTGAAACGGGCGGCAAGCGGGACACCCGCCCGCCGCCCGCGCCTTCATGCACTCAACCGGCTCAACGCGCAGGCGCAAGCTGCGCCATCGCCTCCCGCACGAAGCCGATCAGCGTGTCGTCGACCCACGAATCCCGCGTCAGTGCCGGCTCGTTCATCATCGCCTGGCGGAATTTCGCATGCGTGGCCGGATCGTTGCCGGCGTAGCTGCAGAACAGCTCGAACCAGCGCTGTGCGAGCGCGCGGCCTTCCGGCGAATCCGGCTTGGCGCCCGCATCGATCGCGTCGCGCACGTCGCCCATCAGTTGCGGCCATGCCATCGAGCGTTCGCCGTAGTGCGCCCGCATGAAGCGGATCTCGTCCGGCGCGAGATACTTCTCGAAGATCCGCATCTTGGTTTCCGACGACGCGCGCAGCACATAGTCGCGCAGCGCGGTCGAAATGCCGATCTTCGACTGCATCGCCGGTTCGTGTTCGTGCATCAGGTTCAGCTTCGCCAGCAGCCGCGGGTCGTTGTTCGTGTCGCGCACGAGCAGCGTCATCCAGCGGCCGGCGAGCGCACGGGCGCGTTCGTCCTCGGCGGGCACGCCCGCGTCCTGCAGCGCGCGAACGTCGTCGATGAGCGCGATCCATTCAGCGTCGCCTGCCTGGCTCTTCTGGTACATCGGCAGGCGCGCGAGTTCTTCCTCGGAAAAATATTTGTCGTACACGGTCATCAACTCCAGTGTGGTGAGCCAATCGGCCAGCTCCGGCTCCGAGCCCGCGGCGAGCTGCACATGCAGGCTCACGAGCCGCTCGCGCAGCTGCGCGGTTTGCGCAAGCTGACGGTCGAGCAGCGCGATCTGCTTCGCGACGAGATCGACGAGCGGGGTGCCGGGCTGGTTCAGGTGGTCGCCGATTTCGGTGAGCGACAGGCCGAAGCGACGCAGCGCCTGGATCTGGTGGAGCCGGGCGATGTCGTTGCGGTCGTACAGCCGGTAGCCGTTGTCGGCGCGCGCCGAAGGCGTCAGCAGACCGATCGCGTGATAGTGATGAAGCGTGCGGACGGTCAGCCCGCTGCGTTTCGCCAGTTCTCCCACTTTCAGTCGCATTCGTTCCTCCGTTCGGTACGCACACTGGAGTCTCGAACGTTACGCTACGTGAGGGTCAAGCGGAAGAGCGGGAATCGGGTGCGCGGGGGATGCCGCGCGCACCCGATGGCAGGGGCGGCTTATTGCGGCGAGGGCGGGGTGTCGATGGCGGCGCGCGCTTGCTGGCCGGTTGCGGTGTCGCCGGCCGCCTTGTCGGCCTTGCCGGACGGGCCGGCCTTGTCGACCGGCGGCGTGCCCATCGCCTGGTAAAGCCGCGCGGTGTCTGCGAACCGCGCGCCGGTCGCGCGGATCTCGTCGAGCCGCGCATTGCGATACTGCAGCTCGCTGGCGCGCGCGGCCGATGGCGGCAGCGCGCCGAGCCGCACGCGGGCCGCTGCGTCGTCGTATGCGCCACGCGCGGAAAGCGCGGCGCGCGACGACGCGTCGAGCGCCTCGGCATCGTGCTCGAGCGCGGCGAGCGAATCGGCGACGTTCTGGAACGCGCCGAGCACGGCCTGCTTGTACTGGTCGACGGCAGCCTCGTAGGTCGCCTTCGCCGCGCGGCGCTGCGCGAGCAGCGCGCCACCGTGGAAGATCGGCTGGCTCAGCGACGCGCCGATGTTCCAGATCGACCCGGCACCCGACAGCATCGTCGGCCAGCTGAAGCCGCCTTTGCCCATCGCGGCCGACAGCGACAGCTGCGGGAACATCTGCGCGGTCGCGAGGCCCACTTCGGCCGCGGCCGCCTTCAGCCCCGCGTCGGCCGCCTGGATGTCCGGGCGGCTTTGCAGCAGGTCCGACGGCACGACGACGGGCACCTGCTCGGGCAGGTGCAGATCGGCGAGCGCGAGGTCGGCCGGCGGCCGGTCGGGCGTGCGGCCGACCAGCACCGCGAGCGCATGGCGCGCCGAGTCGCGCTGCTGACGCAGCGCGGGCAGGCTCGCTGCGAACGTGTCGGCGCTTTGCCGCGCGTTCAGCGCGTCGCTGCGCGATGCGGAACCGAGCGCGTAGCGTCGCTCGGCATCGTGCGCCTGGTCGTTGGCGAGCGCGACGAGCCGCTCGGTCGTATTGATCTGCGCATTCAGCACCGACACCGTGATCGACGCGGTGACGATGTTCGCGGCCAGCGCGCGCCGCGCGGATTCGAGCTGGAACGCGCTGACGTCGACGCGTCGCGCCAGCGCGCGGTTCGCGAAACGCGACGCGCCGAACAGGTCGATCGTGTAGCTCGCCTGCAGTTGGCCGACGAACGTGTCGTACAGCAGCGTCGGCGCGCCGAGCGCGGGAATCGGCACGCCGAGCGCACGCTGGCGCGTGGCCTGGCCGCCCGCGTCGATCGACGGCAGCATCGAGCTGCCGACCTGCCCGCGCAACTGTTCGCGCGCGGCATCGAGCGAGTGCGATGCTGCGCTCAACGTCGGGCTGTTGCGCAGCCCTTCGTCGACGAGCGCGTTCAGCGCATCGGAGCGGTACTGCTTCCACCAGTCGGGCACAGGCTGCGCGCCGACCTCGAACTGCTGCGCGACGCCTTGCGCGGACACGGTCTGCTGGACTTGCGGCGTGGTGCCGTAGTGTGCGGGCGACGGCATCGCGGGCGGCTCGCCGCTCGGCGCGAACCAGGAACAGCCCGCGAGCGGGCCGGCGAGGCTCGCCACGGCGAGTGCCCGCACGGCTTTCGTTTTCAGGTTCATCGATCGATCCATGGTCAGGCTCCCGACGGCGCGGCAGGCGTGCCGCCAGGCGGCGGGCCGTCCTGCGGGTCGCGTTCGTCGCGCTTCACGCGGAACCACGTCGCATACAGCGCGGGCAGGTAGAACAGCGTCAGCACGGTCGCGCTCGTGATGCCGCCCATCAGCGCGGTCGCCATCGGCCCGAAGAAGTTCGAGCGCAACAGCGGGATCAGCGCGAGTACGGCGGCCGCGGCCGTCAGCGTGATCGGGCGGAAGCGCCGCACGGTCGCGCCGATGATCGCGTCGATACGCCGGTGGCCGACCGCGATGTCCTGCTCGATCTGGTCGACGAGGATCACCGAGTTGCGCATGATGATCCCGAACATCGCGATCACGCCGAGCATCGCGACGAAGCCGAACGGCTGGCCGAACAGCAGCAGCGTGGCGACCACGCCGATCAGCCCGAGCGGCGCGGTGAGCACGACCATCAGCACGCGCGAGAAGCTCTGCAGCTGGATCATCAGCAGCGTGAACACGGCGATCGCCATCAGCGGCATCTGCGCATTGATCGACTTCTGCGCCTTCGCGCTTTCCTCGACCGAGCCGCCGATGTTGATCTGATAGCCGACCGGCAACTGCGCGCGCAATGCGTTCAGCTGCGCGTCGACCGCATGCGTGACGTCGATGCCCTGCGCGCCGGCGCGCACGTCCGACTGCACGGTGATGGTCGGCTGGCGGTCGCGCTCCCACACGACGCCGTATTCGAGCGTCGGCTTGAAGCGGCCGAGCGAGCCGAGCGGCACCGGGCCGTTCGGGGTCGGCAGCGCGAGCCCCGCCAGCTTCGCGGGGTCGACACGGTCGGCCCGCGGCGCGCGCATGTCGACCGCGATCAGCTTGTCGCGCTCGCGGTACTGCGTGACGGTCGTGCCCGACAACGTCATCGCGAGGAAGCTCGACACGTCCTGCGACGTGACGTTCAGCTCGCGCGCCTTCTTCTGGTCGATCTCGAAGCGCACCGAGCGTTCGGCCGGCTCGTCCCAGTCGAACTGCACGTTGACCGTGCGCGCGTCGCCGCGCATCGTCGCCGCGACTTTCTCCGCGATCGAGCGGACCGTCGCGATGCTGTCGCCGCTCACGCGGAACTGCACCGGGTAGCCGACCGGCGGGCCGTTCTCGAGCCGCGACAGCCGCCAGCGCACGGCCGGGAACTGCTCGCGCAACGTGGTTTCGAGCCAGGTCGCGAGCTTCTCGCGGTCCTTCACCGATTTCGCAGTGATCACGAACTGCGCGAAGTTCGGCAGCTGAAGCTGCTGGTCGAGCGGCAGGTAGAAGCGCGGCGCGCCGCTGCCGACGAAGTTCACCGCGTGGTCGATCTCGGGACGCTTGTCGATCGCTTTCTCGAGGCGCTCGGTCTCGCGCAGCGTCGCCGCGAACGACGCGCCTTCGGGCAGCCGCAGATCGACGAGCAGCTCGGGGCGATCTGAGCTCGGGAAGAACTGCTGCGGCACGAGCGTGAAGCCCATCAGCGCGACGACGAACAGCGCGCCCGTGATCAGCAGCACGACGAAGCGCCGCTCGATGCACCAGTCGATCCAGCCGCGCAGCCGCCGGTAGAAACGCGTGTCGTAGATGTCGTGCTCGTGGTCGTCGGGCAGGTGCGCCTCGTGCGCTTGCCGCTTGCGCTCGGGCAGCATGTGGTAGCCGAGCAGCGGGATCAGCACGACGGCCGCGAACCACGACGCGATCAGCGCGATCGCCGACACCTCGAAGATCGAGCGCGTGTATTCGCCGGTGCTCGATTTCGCGAGCGCGATCGGCAGGAAGCCCGACACGGTGACGAGCGTGCCGGTCAGCATCGGGAACGCGGTGCTCGTATAGGCGAACGCGGCGGCGCGTGCGCGGGTGTAGCCCTGCTCGAGCTTCACGGCCATCATCTCGACCGCGATGATCGCGTCGTCGACGAGCAGCCCGAGCGCGAGCACGAGCGTGCCGAGCGACACCTTGTGCAGCCCGATGTCGAACAGGTACATGAAGAGGGCGGTGACCGCGAGCACGACGGGGATCGAGATCACGACCACCATCCCGGTGCGCAGGCCGAGCGACACGAGGCTCACGACCAGCACGATCGCGACGGCTTCGGCGACGGCTTCGAGGAAGTCGTCGACCGAATGCGCGACCGCGTGCGGCATGCTCGATACCAGCGTCAGCTTGAGGCCGGCCGGCAGTTGCGCCTGCAGGTCCTTCGATTCCGCGTCGAGCGCGTTGCCGAGCCGGATCACGTCGCCGCCCGGCTGCATCGTGACGCCGATGCCGAGCACGGCTTTGCCGTTCGCGCGCATCTGGGTGACGGCCGGATCGTCGTAGCCGCGCGTCACCGTCGCGAGATCGCCGAGCCGGAACGTGCGGCCGTTGATGCGGATCAGCGTGTCGGCGATCGCGTTGACGTTGTCGAACTGGCCGCTTGGCCGCACGAACACGCGATCGTCGGCGGTCGTCAGCACGCCGGCGGACGAGATGTCGTTCTGCGCGTTGATCGCCTGGCCGAGCTGCTGCGGCGAGATGCCGAGGCGCGTGAGCTGCGCGTTGTTCACCTCGATGAAGATCCGCTGGTCGGGGTCGCCGAAATAGTCGACCTTGCCGACACCCGGCACGCGCAGCAGCACGGTGCGTAGCTGGTCAGCGTAATCGTGGAGCTGCGCGGGCGTGAAGCCGTCGCCTTCGAGCGTCCAGATGTTGGTGTAGACGTCGCCGAATTCGTCGTTGAAGAACGGGCCCTGCACGCCGGGCGGCAGCGTATAGCCGATGTCGCCGACCTTCTTGCGGATCTGGTACCAGGTCTCGGGCACATCCTTCACCGGCGCCGAATCCTTCATCGTGAAGAAGATCAGCGACTCGCCGGGGCGCGAATAGCTGCGCAGGAAGTCGATGGCCGGCGTTTCCTGCAGCTTGCGGCCGATGCGGTCGGTCACCTGTTCCTGCACCTGCCGCGCGGTCGCGCCGGGCCAGAACGTGCGGATCACCATCACGCGGAACGTGAACGGCGGGTCTTCGGACTGCGCGAGGCGTGTGTAGGCGAGGATGCCCGCGAGCGTCGCGAGCGCGATCAGGTAGACCACCAGCGCCTGGTGGCGCAGCGCCCACGCCGACAGGTTGAAGCGGCCTTCTTCGTAGGAAACGCTCACGATGCAACGTCCTCCGAATGCAGCGGCGCGATCGCGCGTACCTTCTCGCCCGCGCTGACCGTGTGCACGCCCTGCAGCACGACGCGTTCGCCGGGCTGCAGCCCGTGCGACACCGTCACCGTGCGCTCGTTGAAGCGCGCGACGTCGACGCGGCGCAGCTCGAGCGTGTCGTCCTTCGCGCGCACGACCCACACGGCCGGTTGCTGGCCGTCGTGGAACAGCGCGGTCGCGGGCAGCGTGATCGACTGCGCGTCGCCGGCGGGCGGCGCCCCGTCGAATGCGACGCTGGCCGTCATCCCGAGCCGGATCGCCGGATCGGGCGCGGCGAGCGTGAGCTTCACGCGATACGTGCGGCTTTGCGGATCGGCGGCCGGCGCGATTTCACGCACCTTGGCGGCGAACTGGCGGCCCGGCAGCGACGGCAGCGTGACGCTGGCCGTGTGGCCGGGTGTGAGCGATGCCAGCGCGGCCTCGGGCACGTCGCTGACGACGTCGACATCGCCGGACCACGCGAGCTGGTAGACGGCCTGGCCGGCCGATACGTTCTGGCCGGTGTCGGCCTGTTCTGCGGTGATGGTGCCCGCATGATCGGCGACGAGCGTCGCATAGCGGAGCTGGTTCTTCGCGAGCGCGAGCTGCTGCTGCGCCTGGTCGCGCTGCGCGAGCGCCGACGTGTAGCTGTTCTCGGTCTGCTCGAGCTGCGCGGTCGCGATCAGGTTTTCGCGCGCCTGCGCGCGATCGCGGTCGAGCTGCTGCTTCGCGAACGCGAGGCTGTGCGTCGCGGCTTCGAGTTGCGCCTGCGCGCTCGCGGCGTTCTTCTCGACGTCGGACGGATCGAGCAGCGCGACGACCTGGCCGACCTTGACCGTATCGCCGAGGCGCACCTTGCGCTCGATGATCTTGCCGGCGATGCGGAACGACAGCGGGGTGGCGTAGCGCGGCTGGATCTCGCCGGGCAGCGTGCGGGCGACCGCGGCGCCGTCGGCATGGGTGGGCAGTGCGACGACGGGGCGCGGGGCAGGCGGCGCGGATTCTTTCGGATGACAGGCGGCGAGGACGAGCGCGGCGCCGATCAGCAGCGCGGCGCGGGAACCGGAGCGATTCACGAAACCCCCAGATGAGGTGAGAGCGAGAGCGGAACGAAGCCGGCAAGCGCGGCGGGCGCTTGCCCCGAGCGGTGCCGGCACGGGCGTGCGGACACCATCTTTCAGAAACTGTGGCGAATTCTAATGCACACCTGTATCTGAATGCAAAGATGAATCCGAAAGGTAAAGGGTGCTAGACTGCGCGCCATGAAACCACAGCGCTTAACTCGCGAGCAGAGCAGGGACCAGACGCGCGAACGTCTGCTGATTGCCGCGCACCGGATTTTTCTGAAGAAAGGCTATGTCGCCGCGAGCGTCGAGGACATCGCGGCGGCGGCCGGCTATACGCGCGGCGCGTTCTACTCGAATTTCCGCAGCAAGTCCGACCTGCTGCTGGCGTTGCTGGAGCGCGACCATGCGGAGGTGCAGGCCGACTTCCAGGCGATCTTCGACGGGGGTGGGGCGCGCGAGCAGATGGAATCGATGGCGCTCGCGTATTACCGGACGCTGTTCAAGGATGACGAATATTCGCTGCTATGGGGCGAGGCGAAGCTGCAGGCCGCGCGCGACGCGAAATTCCGCGTGTGCTTCAACCAGTTCCTGCACGGCAAGCGTCTGCAGATGGCCGAGTTCATCCGGCGCTTCGCCGAGCGCGCGGGCACGCCGCTGCTGCTGCCGGCGGAGACGCTTGCGTTCGGGCTGATGTGCCTGTGCGACGGCGTGCAGTCGTACTACACGGCCGACCCGCAGCACGTCTCGGCCGAGGTGGCCGAATCGGTGCTCGCGGGGTTCTTCGCGCGCGTCGTGCTCGGGCGTGCGCCGGACTGAGCGGTCCTTTACATTGAGCCGCGTTCGCGCTGCGGGTGGCGAACCGCCCGGTCAGCGCTCGCCGGTCATCCGCCGGTACGCATCGAGCAGCGACGTCTTGTAGACGACCCCGGCGAGCGTCGGCTCGGCCTCGCTTTCGATCACCGGCAGGCGCTCGCCCTGGAACGCCATGAAGCGTTCGAGCGCGGTGGCGAGCGGCATGTCGGGCGTGAGGAGCGGGAACGGCGTGTGCGCGTAGTGCGCGGCCGTCTTGTCGGTCGTGTCGCGCTTGTCGAGCAGATCGGACGTGATGTCCTTCAGCGCGACCGCGCCGCGAAAGCGCCCGGCGTCGTCGGTCACGTACAGGTACTTCACCGGATATTCGAGAAACACGCGCGTCATGTCGGCGACGCTCGCCGTGAGCGGCACGACCGTCTGCGCGGGCTGGATCAGCGCGCGCATCTGCGTGGTGCGCAGCCGCATCCGTTCCTGCGCGTCCTGGTAATGGTGCTGCGTGATCTCGTACATCGACGTCGTGCCCGTCGCGCGCGCGACGAAATACGCGAACACGCACGACACCAGCAGCGGCAGCACGACCTGGTAGCTCAGCGTCATCTCGAAGATCATCAGGATCGCCATCAGCGGCGCCTGCGTGGCGCCCGCCATGAACGCGCCCATCCCGACGATCGCGTACGCGAAGTACGCGGACGTATGGCCCGGCCACAGCGCTTGCATCGCGAGCCCGAACAACGAACCGAACACCGCGCCGACGAACAGCGTCGGCGTGAACACGCCGCCGATCGCGCCCGAGCCGGCGGTGGCGGCCGTCGCGATCACCTTGAACACGAGCACCGCGATGAGCGCCTGCCAGGTCCACGGCGAATGGAGGATGTGGTTCACCACGCTGTAGCCGTTGCCCCATACGTCCGGAATCCAGATGGAGATCACGCCGACGACGAGGCCGCCGATCGCGAGCCGCACGGGCAGCGGCACGGGCAGCCGCTTGAACTGGTTCTTCGACGCGTCGAGCAGGTGCAGGAACTGCGGCGCGAGCACGCCGCACAGCGCGCCGAGCACGACGAACAGCAGCACCTCGGGGCCGGTGACGGCCGGAAACACCGGCATCTCGTACGGCGGCCGGTAGCCGGCGAATTCACGCATCACGATGTTCGCGACGACCGACGCGACGACCATCGGCCCGAAGCTCTCCATCGCGATCGTGCCGAGCACGATCTCCGACACGAAGAATGCGCCGGCGATCGGCGCGTTGTACGCGGACGTGATGCCGGCCGCCGCCCCGCACGCGACCAGCAGGCGCAGGCGCGGCGGGTCGAAGTGCACGAAGCGGCCGACGAGCGATGCGGCGAGCGCCGCGAGCTGCACCATCGGGCCTTCGCGGCCGATCGAGCCGCCGCTGCCGATCGTCAGCAGCGACGACACGCTGCGCCACAGGCTCTGGCGTACCGGCACGACGCCGTTGCCGAGCGCGACCGATTCCATGTAGTCGGTCTTGGCGGCCTGCTTGTCGCCGCGCGTCGCGAGCAGCAGCACGCAGCCGGCGAGGAAGCCGCCCGCGGCCGGCATCCAGAACCGCACGTACCACGGCAGGCGCTTGGCCATCTGCACGAAGCTGCCGCTTTGCCCGGAGATCAGGTGCTGCATCAGGTCGATGCCTTCGCGGAACGCCATCGTGGCAAAGGCGCCGCCGACGCCGACGATGGCCGACCAGATCAGCATCGTATGGGCGTCCGACAGGCGGAACAGCGTTTGGGCGCGAGTGCGCAGCTTCAGCAGGAACGAGAGCACGGCTGAAAGAGGGCGATGGAAAACGACGCGAAGCATAGCACTGCGCCGCGCCCGCGGGACCATCCCGTCGGGCGCGGCGCGCGAAGTGTCACGGGCGGGCAACTCAGCCAAGCCAGTGCTGCACGGCCCAGGTGATCCCGTAGCCGCCGGCGATCAGCCACACGTACAGGATCAGGCCCGTCATCAGCGCGCGGGGGCCGGCTGCGCGGATCTGCGCGACGCGGGTTTCGATGCCGAGCGCGGTCATCGCCATCGTCAGCGCGAAGGTGTCGAGCACGTTCAGCATGTGCGTGACGTCGGCGGGCAGCACGTTCAGCGAATTGACGATCACGAAGCCGAGGAAACCGATTGCGAACCAGGGCACGGCCACCTTGCGCTTGCCTTGCGCGCCGCCGGCAGCGGCGCGCGCCGAGCGGGCGAGCCACCAGCCGAGCACCAGCAGCACCGGGACCAGCAGCATCACGCGGGTCATCTTGACGATCGTCGCGATGTGCGCGACCTGCGGGCTGATGTCGCTCGCCGCGCCGACCACCTGCGCGACCTCGTGGATCGTGCCGCCGAAGAACAGGCCGAGGCCGGCCGGATCGAGGTTCAGCAGTCCGGCGTGATACGCGAGCGGGTACAGGAACATCGACAGCGTGCCGAACAGCACGACGCTGCCCACGGCCATCGCGCTCTGGTGCGGCTTCGACTGCAGCGTCGACTCGAACGCGAGCACGGCGGCCGCGCCGCAGATCGCGCTGCCGGCGGCGGTCAGCAGGGCGGAATCGCGGTCGAGCTTCATGATCTTCATGCCGGCCCAGGTGCCGATCACGAGCGTGCTGACGACGACCAGCACCGACACCGTCAGGCCCGGCAGCCCGACCTGTGCGATTTCCTGCAGGCTCACGCGCAACCCGAAGAACGCGACCGCGATGCGCAGCAGCTTGCGCGCGGAAAAATTGACGCCGGCCGCCCAGCTCGCCGGCATGCCGTCGCGCAGCGCGTTGCCGTACAGCGCCCCGGCGACGATGCCGACGATCAACGGCGACAGGCCGAGCCCCGCGATCGCGGGAAGCTGGGACAGGCTCGTGACGGCGGCGGCGAACAGCGCGACGAACAGCACGCCGTTCAACTGGCCGCGCATCGACGGCGCGGCATGGCTGAGATGGGGACTCGGGGCAGTGGACATGGAAGCACCGTGATGGAGCGTGTTGCGATGCTGTAATCCTAATTTCGTTATATCGATATGAAAAATTGTGATTTGTGACGTAAGCTATCCGGAAAGCCGATAATTTATCCCCATGACCCCGGATCAACTGATAACGTTCGCCGCCGTCGCCGAGCATCTGAACATCAGCCACGCTGCCGTGGCGCTGCATCTGTCGCAGCCGGCCGTGTCGGGCCAGTTGCGGCTGCTGCAGGACGAATTCGGCGAGCCGCTGTACCAGCGCGAAGGCCGCGGCATTCGCCTGACCCCGGTCGGCGAACAGCTCGCGCAGTACGCGAAAGCGCAGCGCGACACCTTCGCGCAGGCGCGTGCGTTTCGCGACGCGGTGCGCGGCCTCGAGGCCGGCACGCTGCGCATCGGCGCGAGCACGACGCCGGCGAGCTACCTGTTGCCGTACCTGATCGCGGCGTTCCAGCCGCGCGCGCCGCGCGTGGCCATCCAGACGATGAGCGGCAATACGTCCGACGTGGTCGCGGCGTTGCCGTCGCTCGATATCGCGATGATCGAAGGGCCGCCCGGCGAGGCGCTGCCGCCGGGCACCGCGGTGCATGCGTGGCGCGAGGACGAGATCGTGGCGATCGTGCCGTCCGGGCATCCGCTGGCGGCGCCCGAATGCGCGCCGGGGGTCACGCTCGACGCGCTGGCGGCCCATCCGCTCGTGCTCCGCGAGGCAGGCTCCGCCGTGCGTCAACTCGTCGAGCGCGCGTTCGCGCAAGGCGCGGCGCCGATGCGCGTCGCATTCGAGATCGCGGGCGTCGAGGCCGTCAAGGAAGCCGTGCGTGCCGGGATGGGCGTCGGGTTCGTTTCCGCGATGTCGCTGCGTCACGACGATGCCGCGCTCGTCCTGCGGTCGCTCGCACCCGCGCCGCTCACGCGTCACTTCTCCATCCTCGTGCCGCATGGCGGCGCGCCGTCGCGAGTCGCGGCACAATTCCTCGAGATGAGCCTCACGCACGACATCGCCTGAGCGACTGAACCCGGCGCGGGAACGCGCGATGCGAGCCGGCGTGCGTGCGTTTGCGTCGTGCCCCGTCTCAGGGATTTCCTCTATGGCGTGGGTCCAACGTGAAGCGCACCATCCGTTTCAAGCAAATGGAACCGGTTCCATTCCGGTGAAAAAAGGGCAACATGACAGACATCGTGATCGTGGCGAGCGCATTCGGGATGGACCGCGTGCGTCAGGAGGGCCACAGCGCATTCGTCGCGACCGCGGCGGCGTCCGGCGCGACCGGCTTCGAGGTGCGGCGTGAACTGTTCGCGTCGGAAGAGGACACGGCGCCCGGCGCGCTGGCCGCGCTCGGCGCGCAACTGGCCAGCCACGGACTGTGGTCGGTCTATTCGACGCCCGCCAACCTGTACACGGACACGGGCGCGCTCGATGCGGACGCACTGCGCAGCGCGCTCGCGGAAGCCGACGCGCTCGGCGCGCGCTTCGTGAAATTCCAGCTCGGCGGCTTCGCCGGCGACGCGCACGCGGCCGACATCGTCGCGCTGTCGCGCGGCGCGCGGGCCCGCGTGGTGGTCGAGAACGGCCAGCTTGCGGTGGGCGGCGCGCTCGCGCAGTTCCGCGGGCTGTTCGATGCACTGGCCGCGGCCGGCATGCCCGATGCGCTCGGGATGACGTTCGACATCGGCAACTGGCAGTGGCCGGGCGAGGCGCCGCTTGATTGCGCGCAAGTGCTCGCGCCGCATGTGGAATACATTCATTGCAAGGCCGTCGCGGGCGAGGGCGCGCGTCGTTTCGCCGCCGCACCGGCCCCGAACGACCCGCTCGTGACCGGCGTGCTCGCGGCGCTGCCGCAGCAGGCGCCGCGCGGCATCGAGTTCCCGTTCGATGCGGCCGACCTGGCGGGCGATGCATGCCGGCGCGTCGCGTGGCTCGCAACCGCGTGACGGCGGCAGGATCCTGGAGAATTCATTCATGAAAGCAGCACTCGATGTCGTGACCTACGGCGAAGCGATGGCGATGTTCGTCGCGACCGAGCCCGGCCATCTCGCGCACGCGACGCAATTCGCGAAGCGGGTCGCAGGCGCCGACCTGAATGTCGCGATCGGCCTGTCGCGGCTCGGCTTCCGGGTCGGCTGGATGAGCCGCGTCGGCCGCGATTCGTTCGGTGGCTACGTGCTCGACACGCTGGCGCGCGAAGGCATCGACGCGTCGTGCGTGACTGTCGATCCGCGTTATCCGACCGGCTTCCAGTTGAAGTCGCGCAACGACGACGGCAGCGACCCGACCGTCGAATATTTCCGCAAGGGCTCGGCCGCGAGCTACCTGTCCTGCGACGACTACGTGGACGACTACGTGCTCGGCGCGCGCCACCTGCACCTGACGGGCGTCGCGCCGGCGATTTCCGCGACGTCGTGCGAACTCGCATTCAAGCTCGCGCGTGAAATGCGCGCGGCCGGCAAGACGATCTCGTTCGACCCGAACCTGCGCCCGACGCTGTGGCCGTCCGCTGACGTGATGGCGAAGACGCTGAACGCGCTCGCGTCGCTCGCCGACTGGGTGCTGCCGGGCGTTGCCGAAGGGCGGCAGCTGACCGGGCACGACACGCCGGCCGACATCGCGGGCTTCTATCTTGCGCAGGGCGCGCGCGGCGTCGTGATCAAGCTCGGTGCCGAAGGCGCGTACTACCGGACGGCCGACGGCTGCGACGGAACGGTGACGGGCGAGCGCGTGCAGAACGTCGTCGACACGGTCGGCGCCGGCGACGGCTTCGCGGTCGGCGTGGTCAGCGCGCTGCTGGAGGGCAAGACGATCGAGCGGGCCGTGGCACGCGGCAACCGGATCGGCGCGCTCGCGATCCAGGTGATCGGCGACTCGGAAGGGCTGCCGACCCGCGCCGCACTCGATCGGTTCGAAAACGTCAGCAATCGCGCCGATCGCTTAGAGGAAACCTTCACCGCGCAATGAGATGCCGGACACGGCACAATCCGCGGACTCAATTCGTCGTGCATGCGCACGGCAAGGTACGGGACCTGAGTAAGCGCTAAAGCGCTAACTCGGGTCGACCGCAAAGCATGGGACCGGAGTAAGCGCTAAAGCGCTAACTCCGGTCGACACAGGAGACATTCTGATGGCCAACACTCTCGCTGCCCGCCGCTGGTGGACGATCATGCCGATCGTCTTCATCACATACAGCCTCGCCTACCTCGACCGCGCGAACTACGGGTTCGCGGCCGCGGCAGGCATCAACCAGGATCTCGGAATCAGCAAGGGCCTGTCGTCGCTGATCGGCGCGCTGTTCTTCCTCGGCTACTTCTTCTTCCAGATCCCCGGCGCGATCTATGCGGAACGCCGCAGCGTGAAGAAGCTCGTGTTCGTCAGCCTCATCCTGTGGGGCGCCTGCGCGGCGCTCACGGGCATGGTCAGCAACATCCCGTCGCTGATGGCGATCCGCTTCGTGCTCGGCGTCGTCGAGGCGGCCGTGATGCCGGCGATGCTGATCTACATCAGCAACTGGTTCACGAAGAACGAACGCTCGCGCGCGAACACGTTCCTGATCCTCGGCAACCCGGTGACCGTGCTGTGGATGTCGATCGTGTCCGGCTATCTCGTGCACGAATTCGGCTGGCGCCACATGTTCATCGCCGAAGGCGTGCCGGCCGTCCTCTGGGCCGTGTGCTGGTGGTTCCTCGTGCAGGACAAGCCGGCCGATTCGCCGTGGCTCAACGCGCAGGAGAAGCGCGACCTCGACGCCGCGCTCACGGCCGAGCAGGCGGCGATCAAGCCCGTGCGCAACTATGGCGAGGCATTCCGCTCGCCGGCCGTGATCAAGCTGTGCGCACAGTATTTCTGCTGGAGCATCGGCGTGTACGGCTTCGTGCTGTGGCTGCCGTCGATCGTCAAGAACGGCTCCGACCTCGGGATGGTCGCGACCGGCTGGCTGTCCGCGCTGCCGTATCTCGCCGCGACGATCGCGATGCTCGCCGCGTCGTGGGCGTCCGACAAGGTCGGTTCGCGCCGTGGCTTCGTGTGGCCGTTCCTGCTGATCGGCGCGGCCGCGTTCGCCGCATCGTATGCACTCGGCTCGTCGCACTTCTGGATCTCGTACGCGCTGCTGGTCGTCGCGGGCGCCGCGATGTACGCGCCGTACGGCCCGTTCTTCGCGATCGTGCCGGAACTGCTGCCCAAGAACGTCGCTGGCGGTGCGATGGCGCTGATCAACAGCATGGGCGCGCTCGGCTCGTTCGTCGGCTCGTACTTCGTCGGCTACCTGAACGGTGCGACCGGCTCGCCCGTCGCGTCGTACGCATTCATGAGCGCCGCGCTCGTCGCCGCGGTGATCCTCACGCTGTCCGTCAAACCCCAGGCGCGCGATTCGCATCCGCTCGCGGCGCCGTTGCAAGGAAAATGAATCAGATGAAGCCCCGTATCGTCGCGTACAAGCCGCTGCCCGATGACGTCCTCGCGTACCTGCGCGAGCATGCGGACGTCGTGCAGGCCGATGGCGCCGCAGCCCTCGCCGATGCGCTCGGCGGCGCGGACGGCGCGATCGGCGCGAGCCTGAAGATCACGCCGCAGATGCTCGACCGCGCACCGCGGCTGAAGGCGTGGTCGACGATCTCGGTCGGCTACGACAACTTCGACGTCGCGGATTTCACGCGGCGCGGGATCGTGCTCGCGCATACGCCGGACGTGCTGACCGAGTCGACCGCCGATACGGTGTTCTCGCTGATCCTCGCGTCCGCGCGACGCGTGGTCGAGCTGGCCGAGTGGGTGAAGGCCGGCAACTGGCATCGCAGCATCGGCCCCGACCTGTACGGCACCGACGTGCAGGGCAAGACGCTCGGCATCGTCGGGCTCGGGCGGATCGGCGGCGCGGTCGCGCGCCGCGCGGCGCTCGGTTTCCGGATGCAGGTGCTGTACGCGAATCGCTCCGCGCATGCGGAAGCCGAGACGCAATACGGCGCACGGCGCGTCACGCTCGACGAGTTGCTCGCGCAGTCGGATTTCGTGTGCCTGCAGGTGCCGCTGTCGCCGGAAACACGCCATCTGATCGGCACGGCCGAATTCGAGAAGATGAAGCGCAGCGCGATCCTGATCAATGCATCGCGCGGGCCGGTGGTCGACGAAGCCGCGCTGGTCGATGCGTTGCGCACGGGCACGATCCGCGGCGCGGGTCTCGACGTGTTCGAGAAGGAGCCGCTGCCGGCGGATTCGCCGCTGCTGCAGATGAAGAATGTCGTCGCACTGCCGCATATCGGCTCGGCGACGCACGAGACGCGCCACGCGATGGCGCGCTGTGCCGCGGAAAACCTGGTCGGCGCGCTGGCCGGCACGCTGCGCACGAATCTCGTCAATCCGGATGCGCTCGCACGCGCGTAAGCTGCGGGGGGAACGGACCGGCCATTGGCCGACGTCCGGCCGGTGGGGGGCCGGCTTCGTTAGAGTCGATGGTCTTGGTGCCGGAGGGCTGGCTGCGTTATGATCGCCCGCGCGTCGCATCGACGGCCAGGCAATGCTGCCGGTGGCGTCCCGCGACGGGTATCCGCGCCAGATCCGGTGCGGCCGACTGCTTTTGCACGTGACCGGGGCGGGTGCCAACGCGCCGGCGGCGATCGACCGCGAAGCATGGGATCATCGCAAGCGCTAAAGCGCTAACGTGGATCGACCGCGAAGCATGGGATCCACGTAAGCGCTAAAGCGCTAACGTGGATCGACAGGAGATTCCACCGGGTGGCTTACGTTTCCAACAACAAAGGTCCGTCTGCTCACGAAGCGGCGCGGATCGTACGTCGCGAGGCACGACAGTGACCGATTCGCAACCAAACACGACGCGTCCGGCGACGATCAGCGATGTCGCGCGCGAAGCCGGCACGGGCAAGACCAGCGTGTCGCGCTACCTGAACGGCGAGACGCACGTGCTGTCCACCGACCTGCGCCAGCGGATCGAAGCGGCAATCGCGCGGCTCAACTACCGGCCGAACCAGATGGCGCGCGGGCTCAAGCGCGGCCGCAACCGCTTGCTCGGCATGCTCGCGGCCGACCTGACCAATCCCTACACCGTCGAAGTGCTGCAGGGCGTCGAGGCCGCGTGCCACGCGCTCGGCTACATGCCGCTGATCTGTCACGCGGCAAACGAAGTCGAGATGGAGCGCCGCTTCCTGCAGCTGCTCACGACCTACCGCGTCGAAGGCCTGATCGTCAACGCGCTCGGCGCCGACGAGGATGTGCTGCGCCCGCTGCGCGGCGCCGGCATCCCGGCCGTACTCGTCGACCGGACGGTCGAGGGCTTCGAGGCCGACCTGATCGGCCTCGACAACGCCGACGCGATCGAAACGGCGCTCGCGCACCTGGTCGAACACGGCTTCGACGCGATCCATTTCGTCGTGCAGCCGTTCGAGCGCGTCAGCTCGCGGCGCCTGCGCGAGGCCGCGTTCCGCGCGGCGCTGGGGGCGCGCGGGCTGCCGGTGCCGTCGACGGTCGTGCTCGACCTGAACGAACGCGACGCGGACGCGGCGGCGCTGGCCGACATCGATGCCCGCATCGACGACGCGGCACGGCGCGGCGTGCGCGCGGCGCTGTTCGCCGCGAACGCGCCGGTCGCGCTCGCGATTGCGCGCCACCTGCGCGCGCGTTTCGGCGCCGCATGGCAGCAGAAGGCGGCGCTGCTGTCGATCGACGATCCGGAATGGGCCGAGCTGATCGGCATCACGACGATCCGGCAGCCGACCTACGAAATCGGCTACAAGGCCGTCGAATTCGTGCACGAGCGGATCGACGGCGCGGCGGGCGACGTGCGTGTCTCGCTGTTGCCGGGCGAGCTGGTCGCGCGCGCGTCGACCGCAAGCTGAGTATCATTCGGGGCACGCAGCGCGTCAGGTGCGCTGCCCCGAACAAGGAAATACATGACTGTCGCTCCCGTCACGCTGGCGGTGCTGATCGCCGCTACGCTGATCATCGCGCTCCTGCCGCTCGTCCTCTTCCGTATCCTGCGCAAGCCGCTGGCGCTGAACCGCCGCGACACGATCGTCGGCGTGGCCGTCTTCACGTTGTTTGCGATGATCCTCGAACGCGCGTTCCACGGGCTCGTGCTGAGCCAGACACCGCCGGATGGCTGGCTGACGCAGCCGCTCGCGTTTGTCGCGTACGGCGCGCTCGCGACCGCCGTGTTCGAGGAAGTCGGCCGCTATCTCGGGATGCGTTTCCTGAACCGCCGCTACGGCCCGTCGGCCGGCGACAGCCGCGGAATCGGCTACGGGATCGGTCACGGCGGCGCCGAAGCGTGGTTCGTCGGCGTACTCGTGTGGGGCCAGTGGTCGTATCTCGCGTGGCTCGCGAGCCGCGGCCAGCTCGAGGCCCAGCTCGCCGACCTGCCGGGCGATACGGTCGTGCGGCTGCACGTGATGCTCGCGACGCTGTCGGTACAGTCGATCCTGCTGTTGCTGCTCGAACGCTGCGCGGCGTTCGTGCTGCAGCTGGCGCTGTCGGTGCTGGTCTGGCGCGGCGTGCGCGCCGGCCGTGCGGGCGTGCTGCCGCTCGCGATCGTGCTGCATGCGCTGGCGGCCGCGCCGGCGCTGCTGTACCAGGTGCGCGTGCTGCCGGCCGGCTGGGTCGAGGCCGCGCATTTCGTGCTGGCCGCGATCCTGGTCGCGGTGCTGGTGAAGACGTGCCGGCCATCGCAATCGGCGGCCTGACGGGAGAGACGGAATGGATGACTATCTGATCGAATGCCAGAGCGCGGAATTCGACGCGCTCGCACGCGTGATCTGCGATCTCTTTCCGGAGCAGACGCGTTTTGCGGAAAGCAGCGACGCGCGCGGGCGGTTCCTGTCCGTGCACTGGCTCGCGATGCGTTTCGGTTCGGCGCCGAAGCGGATGACGCTCGATATCCGTATCGTGCCGGCCGCGCTCGCGCGCTATCTGGCGCTCAAGCCGATGCAGCGCGCGCGCAGCCATGCGGTGCTGCATGCGTATACGGAGGCGATGCTCGGGTCGCTCGAGGAGCGGCACGCGGCCGGCGAGGCCGTCGAGCGCGATGCCGAACTCGAACTCGACGAAGACTTCGCGTGACCGTATGCGCCGGCGCGATGCCGGCGCGCTGCATTACGCGTCGCGGTACACCTGTGCGAAGCGCTGTGCCTGCACGACACCGTAGTCGCCGGGCGCGTACTGCATCACCCAGTCGCCGGCGACGCCGCGCAGCGTGTCGCCGTTTTCCGAGCGGGCGATCGTGAACGGCTCGTCCATCCGGCGGGCGAGCACGACGGCCGGCCGGTTCCGGTAGGCGCCCGGTGCGCCGTGTGCGAGTGCCGGATCGGCGGGCAGATACTTGGCGTCGAAGCGCGCGCGCGACACGACCCAGCGGTCGCCGGTCGAGCCGGTGATCAGCGCGTCGCCCGCCACATAGCGGTTCGGGCCTTCGAGGCTCATCAGTTCGCCGTCGGCCTCTGCGAAGGAAACGGCGACGGTTTCGTCCTTGACGACGCGACGGGCCTGCGGATCGGTACGCAGGTCGAGGTGCTTGAGTTCGAGCATGGCGGGGAAGTGCGGGAAAGCTGTAAAAGCCGGGAGCTTATCCCGAATCCGGCGCGCCGTGTGACGCGCCGGTCGCCTGATGCGGCGGCGCGGCGCCGTTCGGCCCGGACGGGCAGCACGGCGCCGGCGGGGAGGGTGTCAGGGCTGTGCGGGCGCGCTGGCGGCCGGCGCGGCTGCCGCCTTGCCTTCCTTGCCCTTCGTCTTGCCCTTGCCGCGGTGCTCGCCGCCGTGATGCAGCCAGCCGCGGAACGTCGTGTCGGCCAGTGCCTTCTGGTCGGCCGGGAAGCTCTCGTAGAGCGGCGCGAACGCGTCGGCGAGCTTCTTCGCGCCGTCGGCGTTCACCTGCGACAGTTCCGCATACTGCTTCATGTCGTCGAGTGCGGAGACTTCGTGCTTGGCCATCCGTTCGCGATAGAGGCGGCCCATCGTTTCGCCGTTGTCGCGCATCGTGTCGGCGAACGTCTTCCATTGCGGTTCCTGCGCCGACGTGATCTTCAACTGGTCGTGCAGGTACTTGATGCGCTGCTCGACGCGCGCTTCGTGGCGTGCCGCGCGCTGCTCGGCGCTCGGGGCCGACGCCGCGGCCGTCGTTGCGGGGGCCTGGGCGGGCGCCTGCGGCTGCGCCGGGGTTTGCGCGAACGCGCTGGCTGCAACGGCGAGCGTAGCGAGGGTGAGCGAGATTTTCTTCATGGTTGGCTCTCCGGGGTGGTGTCTTGCGAGCGGGCGCGGCGGCAACTGCCGCAAGCGCGCATCTCGCGTCGCCCATTATTAGTAGCACGTTGAGTACGGCGCAGCAGTGAATGCGACACTTGCTTACATCCGATACGAATCGAAATTGAAAGGTTGGGATCGGATCCGCGCGATGCCGTTTGGGCGGGCCGGCGTTAGGCGCTATCATCGCGTCACCTTCCACTCAGCCGGTGCGTCGTGCTCCGGCCCAGCCTCATGCGCCCACCCCGCCTCGACCAACTCGACGATCTCGACCGGCAACTCGTCGCGCTGCTGCAGGCCGATGCGCGCGCCAGCGTCGCGGATCTCGCGCGCCAGCTCGACGTGGCGCGCACGACGGTCGTTGCACGCATCGCGCGGCTCGAACGCACCAACGTGATCGCCGGCTACAGCGTCCGGCTCGGGCAGGACGTGCTCGACGCGAGCATCTACGCGTACGTCGGCATCATCCTCACGCCGAAGTTCGGCAAGGACGTATTGCGCAAGCTCGACCGGATGCCCGAGGTGCAGCTGCTGTGCGCGGTGAGTGGCGAGTACGACTACGTTGCGTGGCTGCGCGCCGATTCGCCCGAACGGCTCAACGACCTGCTCGACCAGATCGGCACGCTCGAAGGCGTCGAACGCACGACGACGTCGATCATCCTGTCGCGCAAGATCGATCGCGGGACGATCGGCGGCTGACGTTCAAGCGCGGTGCATGATGGCGCAGCACACTCGCTGCGCAGATTTTCTTCCCTTCACGTATGCCGTGTTTTGCGCGCGTCGCAAGCACGCGCGTCGCTTGTTCGCGCCCGGCGCCGCTGCGTTTCGTGACCGGCGCGGACGCGGACGGCAGATCCTCCGCATCGTCTGACGCCGCTCTGCTGCATTTCCCCGCGCATTCGCGTCGACCGGCGTGCCGCGCGCGGCGCGCATGCGGTGCGCTCGTCCTGCGCCTTGCCACTCATCCTCCCTTTTGCCCTCGGGAACGCAGCCCGAGGCAGCGCGTTCGAGGCCAGCGCCTATAGGCGATTTTTAGATGATTTGGTCGTTTGGACGAAATGTTTGGTCAAAACGTCGAAATTACCGGTCGTTTCGCATCATTCTTCGTCTTGGAACTGATTTTGCGCGTCCCTACACTGTGTACATGGCTCGACGCCGTACACAACACCAACCCATCATCAGGAGATAAGCGCATGAAAATCGCCATCGTCGGCGCAGGTCTGATCGGCCACACCATTGCTCACATGCTGCGTGAAACGGGCGACTACGAAGTCGTCGCGTTCGATCGCGATGCGGATGCGCTCGCGAAGCTGTCGCGCGAAGGCATCGCGACGCAACGGGTCGATTCGGCCGACGCGAACGCGATTCGCGAAGCAGTGAAGGGCTTCGATGCGCTCGTCAACGCGCTGCCTTACTACCTCGCCGTCAACGTCGCCGCTGCCGCGAAGGCTGCCGGCGTTCACTACTTCGACCTGACCGAAGACGTGCGCGCCACCCATGCGATCCGCGAACTGGCCGAAGGCTCCGACCGTGCGTTCATGCCGCAGTGCGGCCTCGCACCGGGCTTCATCGGTCTTGCCGCGCACGAGCTCGTGAACGGCTTCAGCGAAGTGCGCGACGTGAAGATGCGCGTCGGCGCGCTGCCCGAGTATCCGACCAACGCGCTGAAGTACAACCTGACGTGGAGCGTCGACGGCCTGATCAATGAATACTGCCAGCCGTGCGAAGCGATCCGCGACGGCCGCAAGCAGTGGGTGCAGCCGCTCGAAGGCCTCGAGCACTTCTCGCTCGACGGCACCGAATACGAAGCGTTCAACACGTCGGGCGGCCTGGGCACGCTGTGCGAGACGCTGTCGGGCAAGGTCGAGACGCTCGACTACAAGTCGGTGCGCTATCCGGGCCACCGCGATCTCGTGCAGTTCCTGCTCGAGGACCTGCGCTTGTCGACCGACCGCGACACGCTGAAGTCGATCATGCGCCGCGCGGTGCCGTCGACGAAGCAGGACGTCGTGCTCGTGTTCATCACGGTGACGGGCGTGAAGGACGGCCAGCTGGTGCAGGACGTGTTCACGCGCAAGATTTTCGCGAAGGACGTGTGCGGGATGCACATGAGCGCGATCCAGATCACGACGGCCGGCGCGATGTGCGCGGTGCTGGATCTGTTCCGCGAGAAGAAGCTGCCGCAGAGCGGTTTCATCCCGCAGGAAAAGGTGTCGCTGAAGGCGTTCCTGTCGAACCGTTTCGGCAAGCTGTACGAAGGCGGCACGATGGAGCGCGTGCACGCGGTGGCCTGACCACCCGCCAGCCTCTGGCACGAGGGTCGTACGACGCCGGGAGCGCAGCAGCGCTTCCGGCGTTGTTCATTTGCGGGGAGCGAAGAAGCGGGCCGGTCAGGCCGGCAGCGGCGGGACGATCGTGGCCGCAGGCGGAGGCGGCGCGATGCGGTACAGCAGCGCATTGACGTCGGCATCGGATGGCGCGGTGTTGTCGAACATCACGATGCCGTCGCATTCGTGACCGGTCGGCACGAAGCGGCGCTGCCGGTATTCGTCCCAGTGCGCGAGCTTGTAGGCATCGTTCGGATTGCCGCGCGCGACGATCCGCTGGTGCGCGACGTCTTCCGACGTGTGGACCCAGACGACCGTCAGCGTGACGTCGGGCCCGATGCCGAGCCAGGCGCGGTCGAGAATGCGGCGATCGCGCACTTCGCGCGACAGCGGGCCGACGACGAGCGCGCCGATGCCGAGCGCGAGATTTTCACGGGCCGTATCGAGCAGGCCCTGGTATTCGGGATCGCGCAGGTGCTTCAGGTAGAGCGGGCTGTCGCGGTCGTTCGGATTCTCGGTGAGCGCGCCCATCGCGGCCGAGCTGTAGCGGCCGTACAGCGTATCCTTGTCGAGCAGGCAGAAGGCCTCGCCGGTCGCGCGCATCAGCGGCCCGATGAGCCGCTTCGCGAGCGTGGTCTTGCCGGTGCCGGCGTGACCGCAGAAGAACACCAGGTGCGTCACGAAACCTTGCCTCCCGGCTGCGGACTCGACGCGCCGTTGCGCTTGTCGCCGCGCGAGAATACTTCCGCTTCCAGCCACATCGCATTGATGATGCCGAAGCCGAGCGCCACGCCGATGCCGAGTATCCACGAGAAATACCACATGGGTCTGTCTCCTTGACGGTTGGGCCGCACGGCCGTGCGGCGTGTGTCCCGCAGTGTCCTGGGGCGCGTGCTGCGGTGCACGCAGCCCGATCATGACCAATATCGCCGTGCCGCGCAAGCCGGGCCGCCCGCGCAGCAAACCGGTAAACTGATGCGTAAACCGCAACGTCACGAACACCATGCTGATCAACTGTGCTGCATACCAGGACGGCCGCAAGCTGGCCGACATCGATATCGACGCCATCAGCGACTACGTGTCGAAGCCCGAGTGCTTCGTGTGGGTCGCGCTGAAGGATCCGACGCCCGCCGAACTCGACCTGATGGGCGAGGAGTTCGGGCTGCACGAACTGGCGCTCGAGGATGCCCGCAAGGGGCACCAGCGACCGAAGATCGAGGAGTACGGCGATTCGCTGTTCGCGGTGCTGCATATGGTCGAGCTGGACCACGACGATGAATTCAATGTCGGCGAGCTGAACGTGTTCGTCGGCCCGAACTACGTGCTGTCGATCCGCAGCCATACCGAGCAGGATTTTCGCGACGTGCGCAAGCGCTGCGAGCGCGAGCCGCATCTGCTCCGGGAAGGGGCGGCATTCGTGTTCTACGCGCTAATGGACCAGGTCGTCGACCGCTATTTCCCAATCCTCGAAAGGCTCGGCACCGAACTCGAGGAACTCGAGGACCGCATCTTCGCGAAGGCCACGCCCGCGTCGTCGCGCGCGATCATCGAGGATCTCTATTCGCTGAAGCGGCGGCTCGTGATGCTGTACCAGCACACGGCGCCGCTGGTCGAGCCGCTCGCGAAGCTCACCGGCGGGCGCATTCCGCAAGTCTGCAGCGGCATGGAGCCGTATTTTCGCGACGTGTACGACCATCTGCAGCGGATCGTGAAGACGATCGAAGGGCGGCGCGAGATGGTGGTCACGGCGATCCAGGTCAACCTCGGGATGATCTCGCTGGCCGAGAACGAGGTGACGAAGCGGCTCGGTTCGTTCGCCGCGCTGTTCGCGATACCGACGATGATCGCCGGCATCTACGGGATGAACTTCGCGAACATGCCCGAACTGCACCTGAAATACGGCTTCTACGGCTGCATCGCGGTGATGGTCGTGGCCGATTTCGCGCTGTGGTGGCGCTTCAAGCGGGCAGGGTGGCTGTAGGCTCGCTTCACGCGCGGGGCGGCGCGTGCTTGCCGACCACGACGCGCCATGGCCGCACGCACCAGGATTTCACGAGGCCGTTCTGCACGTAAGGATCCGCGCGTGCGAACGACTCGGCCGCTTCCGGCGAATCCCCTTCGAACACCAGCACGGCCCGGTCGGCCGGGTCCTGCAGCGCGCCGGCAAGCACGAGTTCGCCGCGCTCGGTCGCGGCCTGTGCGAGGGCGAGGTGTTCGGCGCGGAACGCTTCGCGCCGGGCGAGGTAATCGTCGACGAGTTCGTAGATCAGCTGGTAATGCATGGTCGCTCCGGGGAGAATCGCGGCGGCCGGTGCGTCGGCGCGGCCGTCAGTCAGTTTGCTGCGGCCAGTATAGGGCAGGCGGACGGTAGCGGCACGACACGAACGGCGGCGCGCCCCACGCCCTTAAACGCAACTAACGGTCTGGGCGGCATCCGTCCTGAAATCCCGGCCGCGGCGCGGTTTCGATGCAGCCAAGGTCTGCAGGCCGCCTCCGGCGGCTCGCATCTACGCCTTGTAGCCGATCGTGCGCAGCAGATCCTTGCGCCACCGGACGTCGTCGTCATTTTCGATGCCGAGCGGCCCAAAGCCGTCGACGACGCCGACGATCCCGCGTCCTTGCGCGGTTTCCGCGACGATCACGTCGGTCGGGTTCGCGGTCGCGCAATAGATCCGGCAGACCTCCGGCACGGCCTTGATCGCATTGAGCACGTTGACCGGATAGAACCCGTCGCCGAGGAACACGATGAACGCGTGACCGGCGCCGATCGCGCTGGCGTTGCGGCAGGCAAGTTCGACGAGCGCCGCGTCGGTGCCGGAGTGCCTCACCAGCCGCTTGCCCGACGCCTCGCAGAATGCGAGCCCGAAGCGGATGCCGGGCACGGTGCCGACCAGCGCCTCGTGGATGTCCTCGACGGACTTGATGAAATGCGACTGGCCGAGGATGAAGTTCACGGTCTCGGGCTTGTCGACGGCAACGGTTTGCAGTTGCAGCATGGCGGACCTCGTCTCGCGATGCGGCGCGTGCGCCGCAATGGGCTCTTCAAGCTTAATACGCGGCGGCCGGCGACGAAAGCCGCGAGGGCGGCCTATCCTTCGTTGTGTGTGGCGCGCGTGCTGCGCGAAGGCAACGGAGGGAGACATGGACGTGCGACAAGGCTTCGTCGACTGCGTGGGGCGCACGCCGCTGATTCGCCTGACGAAGCTCAGCGCCGAGACGGGCTGCGAGATCCTGGGCAAGGCGGAATTCATGAATCCGGGCGGGTCGGTGAAGGACCGCGCGGCACTCTACATCATCCGCGACGCCGAGCGGCGTGGCGTGCTGCAGCCGGGCGGCACCGTCGTCGAGGGCACGGCGGGTAACACCGGCATCGGTCTGGCGCATATCTGCGCGGCGCGCGGCTATCGCTGCGTGATCGTGATTCCCGACACGCAATCGCCGGAAAAGCTGGCGATCCTGCGCACGCTCGGCGCCGAGGTGCGCCCGGTGCCGGCAGCGCCATACCGTGACCCGAACAACTATCAGAAGATTGCCGGGCGGCTCGCTGACGAACTCGACAACGCAGTGTGGGCCAATCAGTTCGACAACGTCGTCAATCGTCAGGCGCACTACGAGACGACCGGGCCCGAAATCTGGCGCGATACGGCGGGCACGATCGATGCGTTCGTCTGCGCGACCGGTACGGGCGGCACGCTGGCCGGCGTGAGCCGTTATCTGAAAGAGCAGAATCCGGACGTCCGGATCGTGCTGGCCGACCCGCACGGCAGCGGGCTCTATCGTTACGTGAAAACGGGCGACCTCGACGCAGAGGGCAGCTCGATCACCGAAGGCATCGGCTCGACGCGCGTCACCGTGAACCTTGCGGGCACGCCGATCGACGACGCCGTGCGGATCGACGATCAGCAGTGCGTGACGATGGTCTACCGGCTGCTGCGCGAGGAAGGGCTGTACGTCGGCGGATCGAGCGGCATCAACGTCGCGGCGGCGGTCTGGCTGGCCCAGCGGATGGGCCCGGGGCACACGATCGTGACCTTGCTGTGCGACCGCGGCGACATCTATCGCACACGGCTTTTCAATCGGGAATGGCTGTACGAAAAGGGACTGGACCCGGGGGCCGGACCCGGAAATTGAGCGCGTATGAAGTGCGGTAGAGGTGAGGATTTCCATCCGCCCGAATGCGACCTATGCTGAACGAATCCGGTGCGAACGCCGTTCGCCCGATCGTTCAGTCGAGGTGTGCCATGCCCATGTCAGCCACCCTGCAGGATTGCCTGCGCCAGAAATCATCGCGGTACGAAGTGGTGTACCACCCCTATAGCCATACGAGCATGGAAACGGCCGCCGCCGCGCACATTCCCGGCGATCGCCTCGCGAAAACCGTGCTCCTCGAAGACGACGAAGGCTACGTCGCTGCCGTCTTGCCGACCACACACGCCGTGCGCCTGTCGGATCTCTGGGTGAAGACGGGACGCCATCTCGTGCTCGCCCGGGAGGTCGAGTTGCGCGAGCTGTTCAAGGATTGCGACATGGGCGCGTTGCCGCCGGTCTGCATGGCGTACGGCATGAAGACGTTTCTCGAGGAACGTCTCGCGCAGCAGCCGGAAGTCTATTTCGAGGCCGGCGACCACGAAGCGCTGATCCACATGACGCAGGATGAGTTCCTGGCGTTGATGGAGACGGCCGAGCGCGCGCATTTCTCGCACAAGATGCAGGGCATGCAGTCCTGAAAAACGCGGTGCCCGGGCACTTGTCGGTGCGTGCGTGACAGGGTCGTGTGCCGGGAAAGTAGGTACACCATGGGATAGTTAATTCGTTATGCGAAATGTGTTTGTCGATTTTTCATGAAGGATCTTGCCAACATTGAATTTGCATCGTATTTCAGATCGGTTGGTGGCTGCTTGCCGCGGGGGTTGGGATGGTAATTCCATATTTGACATAATCAACATTATCGACGTTTAAATCGCGAAACCAGATCCCGAAACAATTGATCCGATTATCTGATTAAAGTGGCCGAAAGGTCTAAGTCGCACACTAGCAAAGCCGGGATTCCCCGGCTTTTTTTTCGGACAAAAAGAACGATGCGATACCCAAACCTACGATACGGGAAACCTGAAGAATTCCGCTACTACATGAACGGCCGCACGGCCGCCGACGTGGCGCGCGAGCTGCGCCGCAGCGAGCGCAGCGTGGCCGACTGGATGTCTGGCCGCCAGCGCGTGCCCTGGTGGGCTCCGGAAATTCTCCGATTACGTGCGGTCGAGCGCGACGCGACCCGGCTGCGCTTCGCGTTCAACGCCGCCTGGCAGCCGTCCGGGCTCGAGACTCCCAAGCGCGAGCGGCCGCACCTGCGGATCGTTGCATAATTGGCGCGCGATCAACAGGAGACCATCTTGAAAACCACCATTGCAATAACACTTGCTTTCGCTTGCCTGTCAGCGCATGCCGAGGATGTTTCCCCGGCGATCCGTTCGTGCGGCTCGTACGCCACGCCTGGCGAGTTTGTTTCGCTGACGGCCGCGCCGAAGTCGAAACCGCACATGACGGACGGCGTGGCTTATTTCAAACCGCGTCCAGGCGTCACGTTCAACAGCGATCCGGTCGTCGCCGTATATGCGTACGGGCACGATGTTCCGTATCCCGCCGGCGTGAAGCATCCAGGCTCAGACACGTACGGCTACGGTGTTGTCGTCGAGGGCACCATAGACTTCGGCAGGATGCAGGTAAAAGGGAGCCGCGCCCATGTGGTCACCTCGCCGGTATCTGTGCCAGGTCACGAATTCGTCGAGATAGGTTGCAATGACTGAAAGCAAAAAGCCCCGGTTTCCCGGGGCTTTTTTACTTCCGGCGGCGGAAGCGGCCTTTGCTGTCGCGTGCCGGCGTGCGGCGCTTGTGGTGCTTCGACATAGATCCTCCGATCAGTCTGCGATTCCGAGTTTGGCTTCGATCCGCGTGAGGCGTTTCTCGACCCCCAAGATGTAGCGGAAGCAGCCCACCGGCACGACCAGGATCTGCACGATGCTCACGCCGATGGTCAGCCATTGAGCTGCGTCCATAGGCCCTCCGTTACTGGCCGGCGGGCGGCGTCGACGCGCTTTCCGGCGCGAAGACGGCGAACAGGCCGACAAGCGCCTGCAGGATCGCGGCGATCGCGCCGACCTTGGTCGGGTTCGCGCCGAGCTGGATGGCGGCCGTCGACGCCGCGGTTGCGATCACGCCGATGCCGGCGTGAGTGCTCGGTTCGCCGAGCCGATCGAGGAAGGACATGGTTTTCTCCTGGTGTCACAACGAAAGGAAGTTGCCGAAATCGGTCGGCGCCGCACCGTTGCCCGGTGAAACCTCAGGGGTGCCGCCGCCCCACCCTGCACTGTTGCCGGTGTCAAACGTCGGGTCGGGCGACGTGCCGGCGAGCGTGAACCAGTTCTTCACGCTGCCCCATTGCTCGCCGAGCCATTGCCGCGTCGCCTGGCCTGACGCGTAGCCAGCTGCAGCCGGGTTGAAGTCGCCCGTTGCCGGATCGGTCAGCGCGGACACGCCCGGAATCTGCAGCGCTGCATCGGTCAGCGTGCCGTCGACGTTGCTGATCGCCTGGCCGGCCGACGCGACGATCGAGCCGCGCTTCACGTAGGCCAGGCCGATCAGGATCACGCCCGCACCGATCGCGAGCCCTGCCGCGTTCGCTTTGAGACTCATGGCAGGTAGAAGCCGTAAGAGTTGACGCCGCGCTCGTTCGCGGCCTGCAGGGCCGCGCCCAGGTCTTGCGACATGGCCGCGCTCAACGCATCCGGATTCCACGACGTGGACGCATACGGGTTGTCGACGGCGAGCGGCGACGGCCCGTTCGTCGAGCCGCCGAAATTCAGTAGCGTCGACAGCGCGCCAGGGAAGCCGCTCCCCGTCTGCCCCGATGCTACGAACGGCGTCGACGACGACGGAGCGGCCGCGTTCGTAGCGCCCTGGCCCTGGAAGTAGCGATACAGCGCGAAGCCGAGCACCGCGACGCCGAGCCCGAGCGCGAGATTGTTGGCCGTGTCTTTCATGCGACGGCCCCCCCGGCCGATTGATACCAGGACAGCACCGTGCCCATGTCATGCGGGCTTTGGCCGTAGGGCGAGCCCGGCAGGCTGGCCCACTGCCCCGCAACCTTCGAGATCGCGCTTTGGATGTTGCCGGCGAGCACGTCGTTGTACGCGCCCTTCCACTGCAGGATGTACGTCGCCATGGCGTCTTGCGATGCCGGCGAAAAGTCGGTCAGCCCAAGCCGCGCGCTGATCCAGTCCCACGTGTTGGTTTTGATCTGGCCAGGCACCGCCGCCATGGCTTGATAGCGGCCCGCCGCATCGCTCAGGCCGTAGCGCGTGCGCACGACGATGCGCGGATGGTCCGCGTATCCGTTATCGAACAGCGAACCGCCCACGACGACGTTGTAACCGTTGTCCGAGTTTGCGAGCAGCGAAGGCCCGATTTCGCTCATCGCGATCATGTCGAGGAAGGCGCGGAGATTCGTGCCCGGGTCGCCAGCTTGCGTCGTGTTGTTGAGGCCAAGGTTGTTCATCAAATCCGCTCCTACGTTATCCAAACTACCGGTCCAGTCGACGCTCCCGTCAGCGCTTCCGTTATCCGGCGCGAGCCCGATCGCGCTCGCGCTGCCGCTCATCGTCAGCATCGCAGCCGCGCCGGCCGCGAGCACCAACACCGCGAGGCCAGCGTTATCGCTCATCAGTGCGCCGTCCAGTTCGTGCCGTTGCAGAACGCGAGCATGTGCACCGAGCCGCCGCCGGTGAGTGTCGCGTTCCAGCTTGGCGCGTTCGCATCCGTGACGGCCGCGAGTGCGTTCGCGAGCGATGCATTGCATGTGGGGAGCGTGCTGACCGTATAGGCCGCGAGCGTCACGAGCTGCGTGTAGACCTGCTGAAACGGCAGCGTCGAGCTACCCAGCGTGGTCGTGTTCGCGCTGCCTGGAATGATCGCGGCGGCCGTCGTTTGCAGACCGTTCGGCGTGGCCTTGATCTGCGGGTAATGTTCGGTTCCACCGCTGTCGGTATACGCGAACGTGATGTCCTGGCTCGACTGGCTCGCCCCCGTGCTGGCGAGCCCCACATAGCCGAAGCTCGTCGCGTTGCCGTCCGGAGAAACGAAGCCGCGCGACCACTTCGCACCCGCCCCGCCCCCGAGCTTGTTGAGCTGGAAGCCGACGAGATACGCGCCGCTCGTAAGGGCAGTGCCGCCCGCGAAATACGCGATGCCGTTCGTGTTCGGGCTCGATACATTGAGGTCCGATTCGTTGCCGTAGAGCTGTCGGCCGACTCCGGTCGTCGCGGCCGTGAAGCCGAGCGTATCGGTGACGATCGAATCCATGCCCCACGACTGGCAGTTGTCGACGGCGCAGATGTTCACGCCGAACACGCCGACCGCCGATTTCGTCGCGGTGCCGCCGGCCTGGTTGTTCAGCACGAAGCCGGAGAGGCCGTCGACGGTCCAGTTGGTCGAGCCGGCCGTCTGCGTGGCGACGCCCCGAATCCCGGCGGCGTCATAAACGGTTTGCCCTACAGCACCGATCGCGGCACCGTAGATGTACTCCGCCGTCGCGGTCGCGTTGTTCAGCTGCGCGGTGACCTGTGCCTGGTCGGTCGTGAGCGCAGCCGTCGACGTTCCCTGCGAGGCGACCGCACCATTCAACGTCGACGGGCCGGTCGCGTTCAACGTCGTGAACTTTCCGGTTGCGGCCGTCGTGTTGCCGATCGCGACACCGTCGACGGTGCCGCCCGTGACCGACACGTTCGCGCCGAGCGTCGCATTGCCGTTGACCTGGAGGTTTTGCACCGGGAACGTCTGTGCGAGCGCGGCCGTTGCAATAAGCGCGAGCACCGCGCCGAAGATCTTCTTCATACCTGGACTCCTGCCGCGTCGACCCAGATCACCGGCGCGAGCTGCTTTGCCGTGACCTGGAAACCGCGCGTCGTATCGAAATAGGTCTGGTTGACGAACGACGGCGCGGGCCGCTGCGCCGTCGTTCCCGATTGCAGTGCCTGCGCGCCTGGCGCGACGCTTTTGCGAATGATCGTCGTCATGCGACCACCTGCATGGCGGCTGTGGTGTTCGTGTCGCTCACTGCATACCACGCGGCCTGTGGGGCGTCCGTTTCGATAAACGTATCACCGACCTGCAGCACGATCGCGGCGTTCGCGAATGCCGTGCCGGCCGCTGCCGTGATCGCGAGCTGACCAGGACCGACGTTGCGCACGCGCAGCGACTTGCGGCCGGCCGCTGCCGCGACGAGCACTCCGCCGGCATTTGCGACCGCGACCGATGCGAGATCGGTCGCCACGGTGCCGGCCGGCACCGGCTGCACCGGGAACGGCGCGCCGGGCTCGCCGATGATCGACACCGGCACCGGGTTGCCGGGCGTGTTCGTGATCTGCACACCAAGGTTCGACAGCTGCAGGTCGACGTCGCCGGTCGCGATGATGAACGTCACGTTCGTATTGACGGCCGCGAGCAGATCGATACCGCTAAAGCCGCCGGCCGGTGCCGTTTTGAACGCGGTGCCGACGTTGTCGACTTCGCCGACGACAGCGTTATTGCTGAAGAAGCGCACGTTCAGGTTGTTGCCCTGGTCCGCCGCCTGGATCAGGAATACCGTGCCGGCGATCGGCATCGCCATGCGCTGGCCGGCGAGAAGCTGCGTGGTGATGGTCTGCATTACGCGGCCTCCCGCAGCACCGGCGCGAGCACGACCAGGCCGACGACGACGAGCGCGCCGATCACGATCACGCGCTGATTGCCGGTCTTCGCGTCCTGGTAGGCGGCCGACACCTGCTGCGACGAATCCTGGTAGGCCGACTGCACGGCCTGCGTGGCTTGCTGGAACGCCGCCTGTGCGCCCGCGACGCTATCGAGTGCGCCATTGATCGCGAGCTCCGCCGTGTGCGAGCTCGCGCTCACCGACGACGTGCCGATCGCGGTCACGTCCGACAGCGCGTCGTGCGCCAGGCCGAACGATGCCTGGATCGATCCTTGGTCGGTCGGCGTCACGTTGATGTTGACCGAACCGCCGCTCGACGCGGTCGCGCCGACACCGCCGCCGCCTACGTCGAGCCGCTGGTCGATGTTCTGGTTGCTGGTGCTCGTCTTGCTGTCCGAGCTGCCGCCGTTGCAGGGCGTCGCCGGCAGGCCGAGGCGGACCAGGTGAAGCTGTTGTGGTCGAAAAATCATCGCAGATCCTTTCGCATCAGCACGACATCGCCCTTGCGCCAGGCAGGGTAGAAGCCGTTGTCGATCGCTTTTTTCATGAGGCCGCGCCGGCGCGTGCGGAAGGCGATCGACCGGAAGCCGTCCGCCTGACGCTCGACGAGCGCGAGCCCGAACTCGGTCAGATCGAAACCAGCGCGGCCGGCGGCCGCCTGGATGAACAGTTCGTCGCCGTCGACCTTCAGCGACCAGGCGAGCACGGGCACGCCGTCTTGCTCGAGCACGAAGCAATCACCCTTCGCCGCGCACGCGGCCGCGCCCTCGCCCGTCGTCATCCAGCGATCGACGGGCGAGAACATGCGGGCGATCTCGTCGAGCGTCGCCGGCCGCATGGTCACGCTTTGCGGTGCTTCAGCACGTACCATGCGACCGCCCCGAGCAAGAGGTAAGGAAGGTATTGCTGCAGGATGCCGCTGCCGACCGCCGCGGTGCCGGCCAGCGCGGTATCGAGCGAACCGCCGCCGTTCGAGACGACGAACGAACCGTCGTTGAACGAGCTGTTGGTCGTCGAGTACGCGCCGGACGGGCCGCCGCCGAGCCCGAGAGACAGGTTCGGCATGCCGGCCCAGGACGGCGCGCCCGCCGTGATCGGGGAAGTCATCAGCCCCTCCCTTCATGGTCGAGCAGCAGCACGACCAGGCCGATCAGCAACAGCATGCCCATGCCGTTCCCGCGCGTCAGGCTCGGCCCGGTGCCGACCGGGTAGGTCGTACCGTTCGGCGCGCGGTAGTACGGCACGTTGCCTTGCGCCGTCAGGCCATTGGCGATCGCGTCGCCGGCCACCGCCGCGCCGAGCAGCGACTGGAAGCCGGAGAGCCACAGCGCGCCGTTGGAGCCGCTGGAATCGGTGCTGCCGTTCGTCTGCAGCTGGCCGAGCGTCGACGGCAGGCTCGTGTTGTTCGACGTGTCCGGGCTCGTCGCATACGTGTAGTTCGAATTCGTCGCATCGGGTCCGTAGATCCCGTACAGCGTCGACGCGTCCGCCCCACTCGCATCGTACGAGCCGGAACCAACGTCGGTCCCGTCGAGGGAGAAGTCATAGAGCGACATGCCGCCTCCCGGTCGGTTAGCGGTTGATCGGGTCGACGATCTTCGCGTAGCCCGTCAGGAACACCGGCCCGGTCTGCGTGATGATGCGGATGAACACGTTCTTCGACAGCGTCGTGTTGAGCCACTTCTCGCGCATGCCCTGCAGGTCGAAGTCGACGACGAAGAGGCCTGCCTGCGGCACCTTCTGGTAGTCGGTCTGGTCGTCCTGGTACACCGCCGGGGTGCCTTCGGAAATGATCACCTGGTTGTTGCGGATCTGCAGCGACTGGATCGAACCCGCGCCGGCCTGGCCGTAGTTCGACTGGTGCAGGTAGATCTTCGTGATGACCGAGCCGGCTTGTTGCACCGGCAGCGGAATGTCGTTCTGGCCGACCGTCATCAGCGCGTAGGTCGCCGACTGTTCCTTGAACACCCAGGGGTTCTTCGACGGGTCGCTTTCCTGCGCCCACGCCGTCATGCCGACGCCGGCCGGCGCGGCCGCGTTGATCTTGATTTCCATCGTGCACTGCTGCAGACCGGCCGTAGCCAGGCACGTGAACAGCTCTTCCTGCACCTGCGTGGACTGGACCACGACGCCCGCGCTGCTCTTCGTCGCCGAGCTTTTCGCGCCGCGACGCGTGAAGTCGATCAGCGCGACGTTGGTCGGGTTCGGCTTGCCCTCGTACAGGTTCTGTGCGAGCAGGTCCGAGCCGGCCACCGCCCACACGGGCTTGCCGTTTTGCTTGATCGTGATGAGGTCGATCATCGAGATCAGCAGGCCGCCGGTGAAGTACAGCTTGATCCGCTCGTACGTCGGGCCGCACGGGATCGACAGCAGCGCGGTCTGCCCCGGGTTGACGTTCTGCAGGTTGACGAGTTGCTCTTTGCGCATCGCGCGCTCCTATGTTCGTGAAGGTGGACCGTTGCCGCGAGGCGCTTAGGCTGCGCTAGCGCCGCCCGGGAGGTACGGGCCGATCACCGGGATCTGGAACACCGACTTCTGGATGAAGGCGCAAAGTGCAAAGGTGCCGAGAACGACGATTGCGGTCTTGACGTGCGGGTTTTTCATATGGACCTCAGGAGGTGGGGAAGTCAGATTGCGACGTGGACCAGATCGTGTTTCCGTCGACCAGCTTCTTAGCGGCAGGCCACTTCGAAATGATCCAGGCGGCGACCAGGACGCCCACCGTAGTGGCGATGATTTCCTGGGCGAGCCGGTGCTTCGTAGGCAGGTAGGCGGAGACGGACACGTAGCGCTCTATGGGGTGAAAGAGCCCTCATCCTGCGGACGGGCGCCGGAAATGACAAAAGCCGGGAATCCCTTGTCAGATCAGGGATTCCCGGCTTTCCGGGCCTGCAAAAAATGTTGTTTCGACGCTACTCGTACGAGACGACGCCCGTCGTCACTTCGCCTTTCTCCGCGTCGCGGTGGATGTAGTGGAACTTCTGCAGGCCGAGGATTTCGGCCTTGTCGACGAACAGCACGTCGGCCATCACCTTCGCATCGGCCACGTTCGACACCGCGTAGCAGTGAATTTCGGTGCAGTTGCCGAGGAAGTCTTTATCGACCTGGGCTGGCCGTTGCGAGACGCCGATGAGGGTCATCTCACGCGAGTGCGCGCCGGCCGTCGTCATGCTCTTCCAGGCGGTCGGGGCCTTGTGCGGCTTCGTCACGAGCATCAGCTCTTCGACGATAACGGTCCAGCGCTTGAACCCGGGATTCTCCAGGATTCTGCAGAAGCGATCGAACTGCGCTTCGCGCTCCGCATCGTCCTGGGACGGCACGAACACCAGGCGCGTCTTGCCGGCGGCCAGCGCCTTCACCAGCTCCTGGATCGTGTATACGCGTTCGCCGCCGATCTCGCCCGCGTAGTCGTCCGGCCGGGAGATTTCGAGCGGCGACCACACCAGGATCGGGCCGCGCACCTTCGGGAGGAAATATCGCTTGATCCACACGCCCTTGCCCGAGCGCGAGCGGCCGATCACGCCGATGATGCCGCCGTGCCGCGTGCCGGTGCGCCGCGTCATGCCGCCACCATCTGGTCAGCCATCAGCGCGCCCGGGTCGACGCCGACGAAGGCAGGCTCACCGGCCGGCGCGGCCGGTTCCGGCGCTGCAGCTGCAGCCGGCATCGGCTCGACGTTCTGCCCGGGCTTCGCCGGTGCCGGCGCGACGGCGCGCACGACGTGATGCTTGCCGGCGGCCGCCGCTTCCATCTGCGCGCGGATACGCCGGTTACGGAGAGCGAAGCCGAGGCTCCAGGCGAGCGGCACGGCGGCGACGACCAGCTTCAGCAGCGGATGCTTGAGCGCGTTCGTGACGCCGCCCCAGCCGTAGTACGCGTCGCAGTCGGCCAGCGCGTCCGCGATCTCGCGCGTGACGTCGTCGGTCCAGTCGTCCGTGCACTCCGGCAGCATCTTGAGCACGACGCCGCGCGCCTTGTTCAGCCCGAAGAAATACTGGTCCGACAGCGACGCGGCTTCCTTCGCCTCTTCGGCCTGCAGCTCCTGCTGCTGTTCTTCGGCGAGCGCGACGCGCTCCGCTGCCTCTTCCTGCCCGATCTGGTCGAGCGCTTTAACGTCCATCATGGTCAGAGCCCTTCGAAAGGAGTGCCGGACAGCAGCGAGCGCCGCTTCGGTTTTTCCTGGGTTTTCTTGGGATCGACGGCCGGTGCCGGGCCGCCAGGGGGCGTGGTTTCCCCGGGATTCCCGGGGTTGTCGTCGTACGGGTCGGCCAGCAGCGTGACTTCCTCGCGCACGAAGCGCTGGGAGTGCGCGACGCCGTCGAACTCGAAGCGGCAGGTGCAGCGATCGCACTTGCCGTAGGCGCGTCCGCCCCTGTTCAGCTTGACCCTCACGACTTCCGAGCAGCCCTTCGTCTTGCAGGGCGTGGTGCCGATGTACTTGCCAGGGGTGGACATGGGTGCGCCCTCCCCTTAGGCCGACGTGCCGCTCGGCTGGACGATGGCTTGCAGCGCGGCGACAGCGGCGTGCGCGTTGTCGGCGATCGTGACGGCCTGCTGCACCTGGGACATGTGGCTCTGCAGCGTCGACGTGACGCCCTGGGCGAACGTGTCGATCTTGCCGTTGACGAACGCGGTCAGTTTCTCGGTCAGCGCGTCTTCGAGCGTGGACAGGTCGGCTTTCGCGGCCGCTTCGATCGCGGCGACGCGGCCGTCGATATCGGCCAGGGCGTCGTGCAGTGCGCTGGCCAGCTCGGTGAGCGTCTGGTTGTGCGGCAGGTTGCCGGCGACAAGCACGACGAGCTCTTCGGCCTTCTCTTTCACGGCCGCGATGATGGATTGCAGTTCGGACATGGTCTACCTCTCGGTGGTGTGCGGCCGTGGGCGGCCGGCCGCGTGCCGTTACAGCTTGTCGACGGCGTCGACGAGACGCTTGATCGGTGCGATCTGCTTCGCCGCCAGGCCGCGCTCGAACGGCGTGAGCGCGTCGTACATCGTGCGCAGCTCGCGCGCGGCGTCGCGCGCTTCGGCCAGCGTCGCGCGCTCGACCTGCACGAAGCGGGTGTCGTTTGTGTCAGGCATGGGTTTCCTTCTCCGGGTCGTAGAACTTGCGGGTGCGGGCGCTCCAGTACGGCGCGCTGATGGCGCCGCTCGCCCTGCGTTCGTGCTCGCGCGCGAACGCCATGAAGTCGTCGATATCGGCCTGGGCCGTCGACGGGTCGTAGCAGTACTCCGACACGAACGCGAGGAAGCGGCCGAGCATGCTGCGCGCGGTGAGGACCGACAGGTCTTCGGCCGAGATCGCGCCGACCACCTCTTCTTCGGGCAGCTGCGCGGCGGCCGCTTCTTCGTCGGACTGTTCCAGCTCGTCCAGGCCGAGCGCCGCTTTCAGGCCAGGCGTCCAGGTCAGCATGCGGCGGCCGGTGAAAGCCGCGACGTACTCGCGGAACTGCGCGGCCGCCTGGCCGTCGCCGGCCGCCGCCCACTCGAGTAACTGGAACGGGTGCGCGCCCTTCTGGCCGCCGCCGGTCTTGGCTGCGTTCATCGTCAGCTCGCGCGACAGGCCCCACTTCGTGTCACGGCCGAACTTCGCGACGTACTCCGCCGCGTACTGGCCGCCGCGCACGTCGAGCCCATGGTCGAGCACGTCGGACAGCTGCGACGGCTCGCACAGGCCGACCTTCAGCAGCGCCTCGTACCATGCGCGCTTCAGCTCGTCGATCAGTCGGGAGGCCATGCGGCCGGTGTCGCCTTCCTTCACGTCGCCGAACGCGTCGGGCGTGGCGAAGACCAGGGAGTGCGTGTGCGGGTGCCAGCCGTGCGCGCCGAGCGTGATTTCGAGCGCCTTGATCGAGCCGGCGCGCACGCCCTTGCCGAGGATGCGTTTGTACGTGCGGCAGTTCTGGAACTTCTGCATCGCCTTCGCCTGCAGCGCGAGCATGTCGGCGAGCGGGCGCTCGCCCGCTTCGTGCGGGAAGGTGTTGGTCATCAGCCAGACGTAGCCGCCGTTGCCGACGTGGGCCTTCATGCCGTCCGCCACTTCGGCCTGGCGCTGCATGCAGACCTTGAGCGAGCAGACCGGGCAGGCCCACACCGAGCCGCACGTCGACACGCCGGCCAGGCTCGCGCCGGAGCCGTCGACGTTGCGCCGCACGCCGAGCGTCTCGCCAGGGGACGTGAGCGCGCGCTGGCACCAGCACGTGCGGTGCTGCGCTTCCTTTGCCGCGGCCGGATCGTAGATGACCGACTGCGAGACGCGCAGCAGATCGTGCAAACGGCCCTTCGCCTTCGCCCGGGAAACCGCGTCGGTATTGGGCGTGCGGGGAGCGTGTATCGATTTCGCGTTTATACCAAGAAAACCAGACGGCAATTTTTCGGGGGTGGTCACCACGCGAACCTCCCCGACGCGTAGGCGCGCCACGCGATGGCGATCGTCGGGCCCGACACGTAGCCGAGCGGCCCGTCGACGTACCAGCCACCGCAGCCGCACGGGCAGCGGAAGATGCGCGGCTTCATGCCGCGTCGCTTGATCGTGCGTTTCATGGTCTGCGCGCCCCGTTGTAACGGCCCCAGACTTCCCACCACTGGGTATAGGCTTCGAGCGGCGTCACGCCATAGCCCGCCATCACGGGGCCGAGCGTCGAAAGGCAAATCCACCTGGTCTGGCGGTTCAAACGGTCGAGAAAGATGTGCGGTTTCACGGGGCGCGCCTCCCCATCCGGAAGGCGCGGCCGAGCGCGCCCACGCGCGTGACGCGGCCGCAGCGCGGGCACCGGGTTGCGTTGAGCCACCGGCCGCCGCAGCGCCGGCATTTCCCACCGATCGAGGTCACTGGCCGCCCTCCCGCACTTCGACGTCGCCAATGAAGGCGCGCGCGCCAGGCACGTCCAGGTCGGCCGCGAACGTGTTGTAGAGCGCCAGGGCCGAGCGCAGCCGCTCGTACGCGAGCGTCAGCTGCGTGCGGGCGAACGGATCGTCGCCGGCACGCACGCCCTGGTCGGACGGCAGATAGCCCTTCTTCGCGTCGAGCTGCGAGCGCATCGCGCGCAGCGCGGCCGCAGCGGCCGAGCGATCGCCCGGGGCGGTTTCGTGATGGACGGGAACGGGGACGGCAGAAGCGCGACGGGCGCGCTGGGGGCGGGGCTCGCTGGGCTCGGTATAGCCCAGGTCGAGGAAAGCGGATGAGGGGCCTGTCATCAGAACGATTCCCCCTCGCTGAAATTCGCTTCGGCGCGGCACCAGCCGGCGCGCCAGGCGTGCCAGTCGTCCGTCAGCCACTCGCAGGGGTTGTCGTCGAGCATCAGGCCGTCATAGAACGCGTCGTAGCCGCGCGCGTCCGGCGTCAGGCCGGCAGGGTTCGGGGCGAGTGAGGGATTCGAGCCGCCCATCAGACACCCCACACGAAAAGACGAAGGCACCGCATGCAGGCGGTGCCAGGGCGGCGCATCGAGCCGCAGTGCTTGCAGCGGATCAGGCGCATGGTCCGCCCTCCCCGTCGTCCGAATGGCACAGCGCGATGGCGATCACATCGCCGACGACGGCGACGGCGGCCGTCGCGCCCAGGGCAAAGCCGATTCCGAAGGCGAAGAGCACGTCACACCCCCGACCGGAAGAGCCGCGCGACCAGGCGGCGGAACGCAAAAAAGCGGGACGGCTTTGCTACTAGCCCGCCCCGCTCGCCCGCTCTCGCCTGAACTCTGTACGGCCCGTCGATGGTGTAGCCACCGAGCGCGGCCTGGTGAATTTGTAACGGCTCTTTACGCATGTTCTGCCCCTACCTGACCCTTCCCGATGGGTTGGTCGCCCGGGGAGCGCCCCCGTCAGGGCGCGCCAGTGAGGGTCAGGACACCGGCCCGGGCGATGGGTCGGATCATAGTACGGATGTCTCGTACATGTCCAAGACATTCGTACGTCTGTAACACTCGTGCGTTGTATCCCCTCTGTCGTTCGACTACTCTTGACGCCGGGTCAGTACTTTTTGTAAGGGGTCTGTCATGAAAACTTCGGCCGAATGGCTCGACGCGGTGAAGGCGCGGCTCGACCTGCCTTCCGACTACGCAGCAGCAAAAATTCTTCAAGTAACCCGCCAAACGGTCAGCGGCTATCGCGTCGGCCGCGCAACGCTCGACGATGAGGTGTGCCTTCGCGTGGCGGAAATTCTGGGATTGAATCCGTTTGAGGTGATGGCGTCGGTTCGAATCGAGCGCATCAAGGACGATGAGCGTCGCTCGCTGTGGGAGCACGCTTTGGAGAAATTTTCCGAGGGTTTTCGCACGCTGGTACTTCGCGCTAACGCCCGCCAGACAACGTTCTGCCGGGTGTAGTACCAGCTTTAGTTAGCGATTTGACGTCTTCAACATTATCGACGTTAAATTTTGTAGTAGCTAGATTGAAATGTCCGCTTTGGGGGTGCGGCTAGAATCTTGGACTGGTTTATGCCGCGAGCCCGAGGCGCTCCCGGTATTCGAGCGGACTCAGTGAGCCAAGCGAGATCTTAATCCGCTTGGCGTTGTACCAGCGGATGTAAGAATC
>NZ_JAAGPP010000424.1:0-248 GCF_017104975.1 Burkholderia sp. Ac-20344 | reverse complement strand
GCACAAGGTTGGCTAGCGTCATCCGCGCGCCTCTGGATTGCCCGAGTTTACCAGCGGCCCGCACGGGATCGCTCGAAGTTCACCATTCGGCTAGTTGTCGGCGATGGTGAGCGGCAGCTATCGGCCACAAGCGGTCGGTCGACTTCAACGTCCAGATCGTTGACTATTGCGTATGGGTCTTTGGCCACTCTCAGTCACGAAACCGTATGAGGTGCCTAGTCATACATGAACTACCCTCCACTTGAACT
>NZ_JAAGPP010000423.1:0-249 GCF_017104975.1 Burkholderia sp. Ac-20344 | reverse complement strand
GTCACCGGGCCTGGTGGGTGGCTGGTGATCGCTGATAGGGGTTTGGCCGGGATATCCCGACGCCGTCCGTAACGTGGATGCCGAGACTTGCCACCGTTGTTGCAGGCCAATCCGTTCACTCTGCTCATACTTCGATGCAAGACACTCAACAACATGGCGCCGTCGATGTCTTCGTCGGCGTCGATGTCGGTAAAGGCCAGCATCATGCCGTCGCGCTCGATCGGAACGGCAAGCGCCTGTACAACAAGG
>NZ_JAAGPP010000422.1:0-249 GCF_017104975.1 Burkholderia sp. Ac-20344 | reverse complement strand
ATCCACAATTCGTCATCAACGATCGGCGCTTGCATTCCTCATGATCCCGTTGCTCAGATGCTTGAGGTTAACAGGTCGCCGGCGAAGTTAACAGCCCCTCGAGGGTCTTTTTGAACTGGCCTCTTAACCTTGGTCAGTCGATGCTCGATGCCGCTCTCCCTACATGTGCGGCCGAAGATGTGCTCGAAGGCGTAGCGGTCCCGTGCACGATTCGTGAACTGAATGCCGTTGTCGGTCAGTACCGTGTGG
>NZ_JAAGPP010000421.1:0-251 GCF_017104975.1 Burkholderia sp. Ac-20344 | reverse complement strand
CTTACTTTAGTGTGAGACTCTTGATACTTTCGCTATCTGATCCGAGGATCAGCTCGCTTCCATCAAGCGCCCACACTTATCGGCTGTTAATTTTTAAAGAGCATTCTGCGAGGAACTTCGTGGTTCCCGGCAGCGCTGCGTTTTCAGCAGCAGAGAAGCGAGATTATGAACCGTGTTTCGCAGCTCGTCAACAACTTTTTAACACTGCATCGTTGCGACTGCGGGGCTCAACTTCCAGGCCAGTTGCGCGC
>NZ_JAAGPP010000420.1:0-254 GCF_017104975.1 Burkholderia sp. Ac-20344 | reverse complement strand
GATTCTTACATCCGCTGGTACAACGCCAAGCGGATTAAGATCTCGCTTGGCTCACTGAGTCCGCTCGAATACCGGGAGCGCCTCGGGCTCGCGGCATAAACCAGTCCAAGATTCTAGCCGCACCCCCGAAGTGTCGAAGTAAAATTCCCCACCCTGTTCGGACGGTGATCAGCCGGTGATGTGATCGGATGAGCTCCTTCGAGGACGGCCCGGGCGCCGACGAACCGGTTCAGCGGGCGTGTGATTCAGGGAAG
>NZ_JAAGPP010000419.1:0-255 GCF_017104975.1 Burkholderia sp. Ac-20344 | reverse complement strand
GGTGTTGTCACCGGGCCTGGTGGGTGGCTGGTGATCGCTGATAGGGGTTTGGCCGGGATATCCCGACGCCGTCCGTAACGTGGATGCCGAGACTTGCCACCGTTGTTGCAGGCCAATCCGTTCACTCCGCTCATACTTCGATGCAAGACACTCAACAACATGGCGCCGTCGATGTCTTCGTCGGCGTCGATGTCGGTAAAGGCCAGCATCATGCCGTCGCGCTCGATCGGAACGGCAAGCGCCTGTACAACAAGG
>NZ_JAAGPP010000418.1:0-256 GCF_017104975.1 Burkholderia sp. Ac-20344 | reverse complement strand
CCGGAGTGGACGAACCTCTGGTGTACCGGTTGTCACGCCAGTGGCATCGCCGGGTAGCTATGTTCGGAAGAGATAACCGCTGAAAGCATCTAAGCGGGAAACTCGCCTTAAGATGAGATATCCCTGGAGGCTAGACCTCCTTGAAGGGTCGTTCGAGACCAGGACGTTGATAGGTCAGGTGTGTAAGCGCAGTAATGCGTTCAGCTAACTGATACTAATTGCCCGTAAGGCTTGATCCTATAACAAGTCTGTCTCG
>NZ_JAAGPP010000417.1:0-258 GCF_017104975.1 Burkholderia sp. Ac-20344 | reverse complement strand
CCCGTTCAGGCGCCGACCTTCGACACTGCGTAACGGTTAAAGCTAGGAAAGAGACGCAGTAAAACCAACCTTAAAACCGGACATTTTTAAATGGCTGGAACGTGGACATCTGAATCCGGGTATGACAAATTTTGTGGTAGCTTTTTAGAAATGTCGTGTTCTAGCCATTTAGAAATGTCGCGTTTGGACCTCGGTAAGCTTGCCGGCTCCCCGTCAGATCATGGAGCCGGCGATGCACCGAACAGCACTGGTGACATT
>NZ_JAAGPP010000416.1:0-259 GCF_017104975.1 Burkholderia sp. Ac-20344 | reverse complement strand
GAAGTTGTATGCCTGAATGAAGTCCTGAAGATGGATCTCAAGCTGGTTGTGAGTCTCATAGTGATAGCGTTTGACGGTTGCTTCCTTGATGGTGCGATTCATCCTCTCGACCTGACCATTCGTCCAAGGATGCTTAACCTTGGTCAGTCGATGCTCGATGCCGCTCTCCCTACATGTGCGGCCGAAGATGTGCTCGAAGGCGTAGCGGTCCCGTGCACGATTCGTGAACTGAATGCCGTTGTCGGTCAGTACCGTGTGG
>NZ_JAAGPP010000415.1:0-280 GCF_017104975.1 Burkholderia sp. Ac-20344 | reverse complement strand
CGTCGCCTACGCACTCGCTTCGAGCGACGTGCCGACATTCACGAAGCATTCCTGAAACTCGGTTGCTCGCTTGTCTGTTGGAACATCTTCAGGCGTATCGAGCAGCCTTTTTGAACTGGCCTCTTAGACTCAAGTTTCAAGTGCAACACCTTGGATGAGGTAGGGTGTTGCAATGACGAAATACCAGCATCTGAGCGCCGAAGAGCGCGCGGCGATCATGATCGAGAGGACCAGAAACACGAGCGTCAGGGCGATTGCAAGGCTGCTTGGTCGCAGCGCG
>NZ_JAAGPP010000039.1:0-58820 GCF_017104975.1 Burkholderia sp. Ac-20344 | reverse complement strand
AGCGAGGCCGTGCCGCCGGTCGTCGCGGCATCGAAAGCGGGGGCCGTACGACGCGACGATGCGGCCCGCACGCCGGCCTTCGGCGCGACGCCTCGCGGCACCCCCGCTCTCGCGCGCACGGCAGCGGCGAATCCGGCGCCGAGCCCGTCGGTCATGCCGCCGATCCCCCTGTTCCAGCACGATCGTCTGATCGTTACGCAAAGCGACTGATGCACCACGACAACCTTCATACCGCCGCGCCGCCGGCCGCGCTGAACGACCCGGCACTCGATGCGCGCCGCGCGACGCGCCGCAAGCGTTTCATCGTGTTCTTCGCGGTCGTGCTGGTGGCCGCGCTCGGTTGGATCGCATATTGGCTGCTGAGCGATCGCTATTACGAAGACACGGACGACGCGTACGTCGCCGGCAGCATCGTCCAGGTCGCCGCGCAGATCCCCGGCTCGGTGACCGACGTCGTGGTCGCCGATACGCAGGCCGTGCGTGCCGGCCAGACGCTCGTGAAGCTCGACGACACCGAGGCGTCCGTCGCGTTCGCGCAGGCGAAGGCGCAGCTCGCGCAGGCCGTGCGGCAGGTCGCGAATGCGAAGATCTCGACCACGATGTACGTCGAGGCCGTGAACGCGCGGCGTGCCGACCTGTCGCTCGCGCAGCGCGCGTTCGCCGCACGCTCGGGTGCGTCGGTCGAAATCGTCGCGCCGGAGGAGCTCGCTCGCGCGCGTGCGGCGGTGGCCGGTGCGCAGGCGAATCTCGCGGCCGCGCAGGCGCAGCTCGACGCGGCACGCGCGCTCGGCAGCAAGCTGCCCGTCGACGAAAGCCCGGCCGTCATGCAGGCGGCCGCGCAGTTCAAGCTCGCGTTCCGGAACCTGAAGCGCACGACGATCGTCGCACCCGTCGATGGCACGATCGGGCAGCGTTCAGTGCAGGTCGGCCAGCAGGTCGGGCCCGGCGTGCCGCTGATGTCGATCGTGCAGCTCAATCAGTTGTGGATCGAGGCGAATTTCAAGGAAGGGCAGATCCGCCACATGCGCATCGGGCAGCCGGTCGAGGTCGTGTCGGATCTGTACGGCTCGCGCGTGACCTATCGCGGCCGGGTGCAGGGCTTCTCGGCGGGCACGGGCAGCGCGTTCTCGATGCTGCCGTCGCAGAACGCGGCCGGCAACTGGATCAAGGTCGTGCAGCGTGTGCCGGTCGTGATCGCGCTCGAGCCGCGCGATCTCGCCGCGCATCCGCTGCGCGTGGGGCTGTCGATGCGCGCGACGGTCGACACGCACGACCGCAACGGGCACGCGCTCGACAGCGAGCCGCCGACACCGGCCGTCAGCACGCGCGTGCACGACGGCGTCGCGAGCGACGCAGAACGCGCCGCCGCCGCGATCATCCGGGAAAATCAGGGCGGGTAGCGCCTGCCCACGGGAAGGGAGGCCGGTCGCCAGGATCGGCCCGCCCCGGCGCGTCCCGCCACGCGCGCAACCTTCCCGTCGTTTCCCGCCCGACTTTCGCCTTTCCGCCATCGATGTCGGCGCCGTTCAAACGCGTGTCGCGTTTGAGACATCGGCGCCCCTGCCTCCCGGACTACTCTCGAACAGCACGTTGCGCGTGCGCCGCATGAGCCGGCGTACCGCGGCGTCATCCAACGAGACATGGAGACAATACGATGAGCAGCAATCGAGGTGTCGTCTATCTTGGGCCGGGCCAGGTCGAAGTCCAGAAAATCGATTATCCGAAGATGGTCGATCCGAGCGGCCGTGCGATCGGCCACGGCGTGATCCTGAAAGTGGTCAGCACGAACATCTGCGGTTCCGACCAGCACATGGTGCGTGGCCGCACGACCGCGCCGGTCGGCCTCGTGCTCGGTCACGAGATTACGGGCGAGGTGGTCGAGATCGGCCGCGACGTCGAGACGCTGAAGCTCGGCGATCTCGTGTCGGTGCCGTTCAACGTCGCCTGCGGCCGCTGCGCGATGTGCAAGGACACGCATACGGGCGTGTGCCTGAACGTGAACCCGTCGCGTGCCGGCGGCGCCTACGGTTACGTCGACATGGGCGGCTGGATCGGCGGCCAGGCCGAGTACGTGCTCGTGCCGTACGCGGATTTCAACCTGCTGAAATTCCCCGACCGCGACCAGGCCATGGCGAAGATCCGCGATCTGACCTGCCTGTCCGACATTCTGCCGACCGGTTATCACGGTGCGGTGAGCGCGGGCGTGAAGCCGGGTTCGACGGTCTATATCGCGGGTGCGGGCCCGGTCGGGATGGCGGCGGCCGCATCGGCGCGCCTGCTCGGCGCGGCCGTGACGATCGTCGGCGACATGAACGCGGAACGTCTCGCGCATGCGCGGGCGATGGGGTTCGAGACGGTCGACCTGTCGAAGGATGCATCGCTCGGCGAGCAGATCGAACAGATTCTCGGCGTGCCCGAGATCGACTGCGCGGTCGACTGCGTCGGCTTCGAGGCGCACGGCCACGGTTCGTCGGGCCACTCGGAAGAAGCGCCTGCGACGGTGCTGAACTCGCTGATGGAAATCACGCGGCCGGCCGGTGCGATCGGCATCCCGGGCCTGTACGTGACGGACGATCCGGGCGCGAAGGACAAGGCCGCCCAGCACGGCAGCCTGAGCATCCGCTTCGGCCTCGGCTGGGCGAAGTCGCACTCGTTCTTCACGGGCCAGACACCGGTGCTGAAGTACAACCGCAACCTGATGCAGGCGATCCTGTTCGACCGGCTGCCGATCGCGAAGATCGTCAACGTCGAAGTGATTTCGCTCGACCAGGCGCCGGAAGGCTACAAGAAGTTCGACGGCGGCGCGCCGCGCAAATTCGTCATCGACCCGCACGGGCTGCTGGCGGCGTAACGCGACCGACCACCACGCGGTAATCGAAGGGGCCGGGGCGTTCAAGCGCCTCGGCCCTTCGTGCGTTCGGGAAGCGTGCGCTCAGTGCCCGCGATCGAGCCGGGCGAGAAGCTCACGCGTGAACGATCGACCGGGCGGCATTCGTCCGGCTCCGTTCACGCGGTGCGCTCCATCGCGGCGTCGTACTGACCGCGGCAGGCCGCACCGTTCAGGCGTGCGCGCAGCAGCAGCGCCTCCTGCGCGGCGCGTACGTTGGCCGCCTGTCCCTTCCACGCGGCCAGCGGCGGCTCCTGCAGCGCGCGTCCATATGAAAAGCTCAGCAGCCACGGCCGCCCGGCAAGGCGATTCATCGCGTCGAGATGCGCCGTCGCTTCCTCGGGCGTCTGTCCGCCGGACAGGAAGAAGATGCCGGGCACTTCGGCCGGCACGGTGCTGCGCAACAGGCGCACCGTCGCCTCTGCGACTTCGGCGGGGGCCGGCTGTGCGGTGTGCGTGCTGCCCGCGACGACCATGCTCGGTTTGAGCAACATGTGCGCCAGCACGACCCGGTGCCGGTGCAGCGCGTCGAACACGGCGTGCAGCACGGCGTCGGTCACTTGCGCGCAGCGGCCGATCGAATGATCGCCGTCCATCAGTACTTCCGGCTCGACGATCGGCACGACACCGGCCTCCTGGCAGATCGCCGCATAGCGCGCCAGCGCTTCGGCGTTGGCCTTGATCGCCGCATGGCCCGGCAGCGTGGCGGACACGTTGTACACCGCGCGCCATTTCGCGAACCGTGCGCCTTGCCGCTGGTAGCCGTCGAGGCGCTCCGCCAGCCCATCGAGCCCTTGCGTGATTTCGTCGCCGGGCGCGAGCGCGAGCGGAATCTTGCCCGCGTCGACCTTGATGCCGGGCACGATCTGCTGGCGAGCGGCGAGTTCGGGCAACGGCGTGCCGTCGTTCGCACATTGCCCGAGCGTCTCTTCATACAGGATCACGCCGCTGACGAATTCACCGAGGCCCGGCGTCGACAGCAACAGGGTGCGCCATGCGCGGCGGTTTTCTTCGGTCGATTCGACCCCGATCGTCTTGAAGCGCTTCGCGATGGTCGGCCCGCTTTCGTCGGCCGCCAGCAAGCCTTTGCCATCCTGAACGAGTGCCTGGATCGTCGCCTGGAGTGCGCTCTCGGTGCTCATGGAATTCCTCCGCTGAAACCGCCACGCGGCCGTGCCGGCCGCCCGCTGTTCACTTCGTCACTTCGTCACGCCGCCTTCCGATTTCATTCTTTGTCGCGCACCGGCCAGAACGCAAGGCGCGTGCCGCGCCTGATCGGCACGCGTTCGGGTGGCATCGTCCATGCCCGGGCCGGTGCGTGCGGGCCGGTGCGTGTGCCGTTGCCGCGAGGCCAGTGCACCGATGGTCTGCATCGCGTGTTCGACCGCGGGCGTCCACGGTCGGCCGTCGTTGACGCGCACGGATGGAAATCACGCGACCGGCCGTTTTTGCCGTGGGGCGCGGAGCAGGGTATGCGCGCTCAGTGGCCGCGATAGAGCTGCGCGATTTGCGTATTGCCAGTGGTGGTGCGTCGTGTATGCGCGGTGTGCAGGCGCACGCGGCGGGCTGCGTGAGCGCGATGCCCGGAAGCGTGGTTGCCTTTCCCGTCCGTCACGCGAACCGTGCCGGCGTGTAGCCGGTCGGGCGCGCGTATCGGCGGCGCGGCTTGTGCAATCACCGTCCGTCCGGCGGATTCGCCAGCATCCGGGTTGCTCGGTCGGGCGGGCGTCACCCGCGTTCCGTCAGTCGAATGAAACGGATAGACGGGTGCCGGCAAGACCGGCAGCACGGGATCGTTCGACGCGTACGGGCCGGCATTGGGCGCCGTTGCGACCGAATCAGTCGAACCGCGACAAACGGGATCGACCTTGCACGTCCGGTCGACCGTCACGTAGCCGCCGACCAGCAGCACGAGCGTCAGCATGCTCAGGATCGGCGCGCTCGACGCGCGCGGCCGCCGGAACGCCGCATTGCGAAGCGCCCGCGCGACGCGAGACGACCACGTGTGAAAGGAGTGCGCCGCATGCTTGGCATGCGTGTCGTCCGATGCACCGCGAATCGGATCGAACGGCCCGTTCCACTGGCCGCAGACGGGGCAGTGCTCGAGCGCGCGGAACGCCACGAAGCCGCATTCCCTGCAGCGGCAGCAGGCGGTGCGCCGCGCTTCGACTCGCGCGTTCAGGAGCGCGCGCCAGCCATCGCGCGCGCGGATTGTGTGGTTGGGCAGGACTCGCATCGCACGAAGCGGGCGGGCGGCGTCAACGGGGCGAACGTTCGCCGGTCGTCACGATCCTTTCCTGCAAGGCAGGCGATCGGCCCGTGCCGGAATCCGGCGGAGCGTGCGTCGTCGATCGTCGTTCGCATGCGGTGCTCATGGGATTCTCCGTGACGTCGGGTGCGCGGAACACGTTCGTCCGTGGTGGCCTACCGCTTCATTCTTGGTCGCCCGCTAGTGAAACGCAAGGCACAAGCAGCCCGCCGCGATTCGTCGGATCCGCACTAGCCGTTCGGTCGCTGCCGGGCCGCGAGTGTTCCGATGGTCTCCATCGCATGCTCGACGGCGGGCGTCCACGGCCGGCCGTAATTGAGCCGAAGATAGCGGCGAAATCCGCCGGTCGCGGAAAAGATCGGCCCCGGCGCGATGCTGACGCCGCTTTCCATCGCGTCGTCGAACAGGTGCATCGCGTCCACGCGCGGCGGCAGTTCGATCCACAGGAAATACCCGCCGCGCGGCGCGAACACTTCGGTGCCGGCCGGAAAATACGCGTGCACGGCCGCCAGCATCTGCGCCTGGTGCGCGGCGAGATTGCGGCGCAGCTTGCGCAGGAAGCGGTCGTATGCACCGTCGCGCAGGTAGCTCGAGATCGCCATCTGCGCGGGCACGTCGGCCGCCGGCGCGCTCGCGCCTTTTGCCTGACGGATCTGCCGCACGTAGCGTCCGGCCGCGACCCAGCCGATCCGGAATCCGGGCGCGAGGCATTTCGAGAACGAACCGCAATGCAGGACGAGCCCGCTGTCGTCATACAGTTTGGCGGGGCGCGTGGGTGCCGTCCCGAAATGCAGCTCGCCATACACATCGTCCTCGATCAGCGGCACGTTGCGTGCCGCGAGCAGGTCGACCAGCGCGCGCTTGCGCTCGTCGGTCAGCGTCGCGCCGGTCGGGTTGTGGAACGAGGTCATGAACCAGCAGGCACGCACCGGATGCGTGTCGAGCGCTTGCTCGAGCGCGTCGAGGTCGAGGCCGGTGCGCGGGTCGACCGGAATCTCGACGGCCTTCAGGTGCAGGCGCTGTACGGCCTCCAGGGCTGCATGGAACGCGGGTCGCTCGATCGCGACGATATCGCCCGGGCGGGTCAGCGCCTGCAGGCTGAGCGTCAGCGCTTCGAGCGCGCCGGTCGTGATGACGATCTCCTCCATCGGCAACGCCGCGCCTGCCTTCAGGTAGCGCAGCGCGATCTGGCGGCGCAGCCCGTCGTGGCCGGGCGGCGCGCCGGACAGCAGGGCCGTGCGATCCATGTTGCGGGCCGCCGACGCCATTGCGCGCCACAGGCTGCTCATCGGGAATAGCGAGTAGCTGGCGAAGGCCGAGCCGAGCGGAACGATGCTCTCGCATTTGAGGGAGTCGAGCAGGCGGAACAGCGCATCGTCGTTGTCGACTGGCGCGGTAGCCGGTTTACGGGGCGGTTCGTGGCCGAACCGCACGTGCCTGTCTTCGAGGTTCGCAACGAAATATCCGGACCGGGCGCGCGCGACGATCAGACCCTCGCTTTCGAGCGCGTAGTACGCGCGAAACACGGTGGACGGGCTCACGCCATACGCGCGACAGGCGGCGCGTACGGTGGGGATGCGCGTACCGGCCGCCAGGTCGCCGCGCCGGATGGCCTCGGCGATCGTCTGTGCCAGCGCCGCATATCGCTTCATGCTGCCCCCCGGCCGCTCGAAGCCTCGCTGAAAAAAGAGTAGCACGGCACCCGTCGCGCGCAATCCCGTCGACGCTGATTCGTATGTTTTGGGTGGCCTCTGATCCTTTTCTTTCGTCTGACAAGCGGGCATCCTAGCGCACGCTTTGTTCCCGATGTCCGATCGATACGGAGTCCACGCCACCCCGCGGTGTCCGTAGCGCCCGCGCATCCCGTGCGGGACCTTGTCTGCGGCGTCCTCCTTACCTTACCCGGAATCATTCAGCGTGAAATCGAAGACCCTTATTGCGGGCCTGATGGCCGGCCTCGCCCTCGGCGTGTCCGGCGGCGCGGCACAGGCCGCCTGCATCAGCAATCCCGCCGCCCAGCCGAACGCGACGTTTCCCGCCGCACTGACCGGCAAGCTCGTCTATCACAGCTACGTCAAGTACGGCGACGGCACGAGCCAGCTGTTCCTCTACGACTTCTCGGCCCATACGCTGACGCAACTGAGCAAGAGCACGTGGGGCATCACCGACCCGATGAACGGCGTGTTCAGTCCCGACGGCAAGTGGCTTGCATTCATGGGCATCCGCAACGGCGCATGGAACGTGTTCATGCTGCAGCTCGGCGCCGGCACGCCGCCCGTCAACCTGACCAACAGCACGGGCGCCACGCGCAACGAGGATCCGAAGTTCAGCGCGGACGGCAAGACGCTCGTGTTCAAGCAGAACGGCGACGTCAAGCAGGCCACGCTGTCGTACACGAGCGCGGGGCCGGTGTTCACGTCGGTCATGAGCCTGACGAACGCGCCATCCGGCGCCGAATATTCGATGCCGTTCCTTGCGCCGGATGCGAGCGCCGTGTACTACGCGACCGGCACCGGCGCGAACATGGGGCTGATGAAGCGCACGCTCGCGACCGGCGCGATCGCCACGTTCGATGCCCCGGCCGGGCTGCAGACGTACTACCCGATCGTGCGTGGGGACGGCATGGTGTTCTATGCGCGCTGGAAGGACAGCGGCCAGGCCGACCAGATCTATACGAAGACGGCGGACCCGGCGTCGACGCCGAACGCGTTGCCGATCAACGACTGCGTGAGCAACAACTCGGATCCGGCGCCGGTGAGCGGCACGAACTACGTGTTCTTCTCGTCGACGACGGCGGGCGGCTATCAGCTCTACGTCGGCGACGTGACGACCGGCCAGCGCTGGAGCCTGTCGCAGTTCGGCGTGAACGCCGACACGACGAAGGCCAAGCTCGGGGCGAGCTACTACGGCGGCCCGGCCGCCGCGCAGCCGACCCTGCTGTCGCAGGGCCACCCGGCTGCCGCGTCGGCGAGCTACAACGCATCGCTCACGCCCGACAAGGCGTTCGACGGCAACACCACGAGCACGCGCTGGGATTCACCGGAAGGCACGGGCGTCGATCCGCAATGGATCTCCGTGGATCTCGGTGCGACGAAGAGCATCAGCAGCATCGATCTCTACTGGGATGCGGGCGCGCTCGTCTACCAGATCCAGACGTCGAACGACAACGCGAACTGGACGACGATCTACTCGACGAACAACGGCGTGTCGTATGGCCACGTGACGCTGCCGAACCTGAACGTGCATGGCCGCTATGTGCGGATGTATGGCACGAAGCGCGCGACGCAGTGGGGCTACTCGCTCGACGAAATGCAGGTGTGGGGATCGTAAGCGCAAAGAAAAAGCGACCGTCGAGGTCGCTTTTTTTTCATGCGTCGATCGCTGCGCCGCTCACGCATGCAGCACATGCGCCGGAAAGACGGGGCTGGCGCTCGACGCACCCTGCGCAAGCGGCGCGACCTGCTTGCGGCGCTCGCGGGTCGGCGCGACGCCGAACGCATCGCGATAGCTCTTGCTGAAATGGCACGCCGACTGGAAGCCGCACGCCATCGTGATGTGCATGATCGACATGTCGGTCTGCAGCAGCAGTTCGCGCGCGCGGCGCAGCCGCAGCGTCAGGTAGTAGTGCGTCGGCGTCATCCCGAGGTGTTCGCGGAACAGGCGCTGCAGTTGCCGCTGCGACATGTTCGCGAGCCGCGCGAGCTCCTCGCGCGACAGCGGCTCCTCGATGTTGTTCTCCATCAGCGAGATCACTTCGAACAGCGACTTGTTTGCGGAGCCGAGGCGCGCGACGAGCGGCATGCGTTGCTGCGCGCTCGTGTCGCGTACGTGTTCGACGATGAACTGCTCGGCGATCTGCGTGACGCGCGGGGTGCCCACGCGCGCGGCGATCAGGTTCAGCATCATGTCGAGCGGCGCGACGCCGCCCGTGCACGTGATGCGGTCGCGGTCGATCACGAACAGTTCCTTCAGGAAGCGCGTGTCCGGAAACTCCTCCTTCAGCGCCGACATGTTCTCCCAATGGATCGCGCACGCATAGCCCGCGAGCAGCCCCGACTTCGCGAGCGCATAGGTGCCCGTGCACAGGCTGCCGAGCGGTAGCCCCATGCGCGCGAAGCGGCGCAGTGTCGACAGATGGGCGGCCGTGGTCGCGCGTTGCACGTCGACGCCGCCGCACACGAACACGATGTCGGGCTGCCCCACGCATTCGGCCGGGCCGGTGTCGACCGTCAGGCCGTTGCTCGCGGTAACCGGGCCGCCCTCCGGGCTGATGACCGACCAGCGGTAGAGCGGCTGGCCGCTCAGGTAGTTCGCCATCCGAAGCACCTCGATCGCATTGGTGAACGCGATCATCGTGAAGTTCGGTAACGGCATGAACGCGAAGTGGGACAGCGACGCTGTGCGGTCGGGCGACATGGGGAGCGTTCCTTGAATCTCTAATAGCTTTTGTGCCCGGGGCACGGATCGGGCAACGATATTGTGTGAGTCAGCGCAACAAGCGTGCCATACGGCTAAACCCTAGATCCATACGTCGTCTGGCCGGAAGTCGCATGCTGCACTGCACCGAATCCGGGACGCGGTGCACCCCGGCCGGGCGGCAATCGCACCGCTGGCGTGCCAGTTCATAGGTGAACTGCCGGAGGCGGTTTGCTTGGTCATCCGAAAAAGCACGACCGGTCACTTGTATAAAACGGACGCGGATGGCGGAAAAGGCAAAGAACGCGTCTAAATTCATCAATCCGCCGAAAATCCGAACGACAAGAATAGAGCCGTCGGCAGCCTTGTACTGGACGAGCGGGAAACCCAGGCAGGGCGGGCCTTGAGCTTCGGTTTCAGCCCCTTATTCTTCGTCACGGACGCACTATGTCGAACACCCAGCCTTTCTTCTCGCAGCCCCTCGCCGAGCGCGACGCGCCGGTGCGCAGCGCCATCCTGAAGGAACTCGAGCGTCAGCAGTCGCAGGTCGAGCTGATCGCGTCGGAAAACATCGTGTCGCGTGCCGTGCTCGAGGCGCAAGGCTCGGTGCTGACCAACAAGTACGCGGAAGGCTATCCCGGCAAGCGCTACTACGGCGGCTGCGAGTTCGCGGACGAAGTCGAGGCGCTGGCGATCGAGCGCGTGAAGAAGATCTTCAACGCCGGCTATGCGAACGTGCAGCCGCACTCGGGCGCGCAGGCGAACGGCTCGGTGATGCTCGCGCTGGCGAAGCCGGGCGACACGGTGCTCGGCATGTCGCTGGACGCCGGCGGCCACCTGACGCACGGCGCGAAGCCGGCGCTGTCGGGCAAGTGGTTCAACGCGGTCCAGTACGGCGTGAACCGCGACACGATGCGGATCGACTACGACCAGGTCGAAGCACTCGCGCACGAGCACAAGCCGAACCTGATCATCGCCGGCTTCTCGGCATACCCGCGTGCGCTCGACTTCGCACGCTTCCGCGCAATCGCCGACAGCGTCGGCGCGAAGCTGATGGTCGACATGGCGCACATCGCCGGCGTGATCGCCGCGGGCCGCCACGCGAACCCGGTCGAGCATGCGCACGTCGTCACGTCGACCACCCACAAGACGCTGCGCGGCCCGCGCGGCGGCTTCGTGCTGACCAACGACGAGGAGATCGCGAAGAAGATCAACTCGGCCGTGTTCCCCGGCCTGCAGGGCGGCCCGCTGATGCACGTGATCGCCGGCAAGGCCGTCGCGTTCGGCGAAGTGCTGCATGCGGACTTCAAGACCTACATCGACAACGTGCTCGCGAACGCGCAGGCGCTCGGCGAAGTGCTGAAGGCGGGCGGCGTCGATCTCGTCACGGGCGGCACCGACAACCACCTGCTGCTGGTCGACCTGCGCCCGAAGGGCCTGAAGGGTGCGCCGGTCGAGCAGGCGCTGGAGCGTGCGGGCATCACCTGCAACAAGAACGGCATTCCGTTCGACACCGAGAAGCCGACCGTCACGTCGGGCATCCGCCTCGGCACGCCGGCCGGCACGACGCGCGGCTTCGGCGTCGCGGAATTCCGCGAAGTGGGCCGCCTGATCCTGGAAGTGTTCGATGCGCTGCGCGCGAACCCGGAAGGCGACCACGCGACCGAACAGCGCGTGCGCCGCGAGATCTTCGCGTTGTGCGAACGCTTCCCGATCTACTGATCCGACCGACCCGACAATACTGGAGCAACACATGAGCACGCTGCATCAAGACAGCATCATCATCGACGGGCTGAACATCTCGAAGTTCGAGAAGCCGGTGTTCGAAGACATGCGCAAGGGTGGCATCACCGCCGCGAACTGCACGGTGTCGGTGTGGGAGAACTTCACCAAGACCGTCGACAACATCGGCGTGATGAAGAAGAAGATCCGCGACAACAGCGAGCTGCTGACGCTGGTGCGCACGACGGAAGACATCTTCCGCGCGAAGAAGGAAGGCAAGACCGGCGTGATCCTCGGTTTCCAGAACGCGCATGCGTTCGAGGACAACATCGGCTACATCGAGGCGTTCGCCGACATGGGCGTGCGCGTCGTGCAGCTCTGCTACAACACGCAGAACCTGGTCGGCACCGGCTGCTACGAGCGTGATGGCGGGCTGTCGGACTTCGGCCGCGAAGTGATCACCGAGATGAACCGCGTCGGCATCATGGTCGACCTGTCGCACGTCGGCGGCAACACGTCGTCGGAAGCGATCGCGTTCTCGAAGAAGCCGGTGTGCTATTCGCACTGCCTGCCGTCGGGCCTGAAGGAGCATCCGCGCAACAAGAGCGACGAACAGCTGAAGGAGATCGCCGATGCGGGCGGCTTCGTCGGCGTGACGATGTTCGCGCCGTTCCTGAAGCGCGGGATCGAAGCGAACATCGACGACTACATCGAGGCGATCGACTACGTCGTGAACCTGATCGGCGAAGACGCGGTCGGCATCGGCACGGATTTCACGCAGGATTACGCGAAGGAGTTCTTCGACATGCTGACGCATGACAAGGGCCGCTATCGCCAGCTGACGAACTTCGGCAAGATCATCAACCCGGACGGTATCCGTACGATCGGCGAATTCCCGAACCTGACGGCCGCGATGGAACGCCACGGCTGGAAGGAGTCGCGTATCCGCAAGATCATGGGCGAGAACTGGGTGCGCGTGTTCAAGGACGTGTGGGGCGCGTAAGCGCCGCGAACGCCAGACCGCTTTACCGCTTCACCGTTAGCGATTCAACAAAAAAAATCGGGACGTGCCTGCGCAAGCCGCGCAGGCACGCGGACGATGTCGCGCCTGCGCACTGAGCCGCGCGGCCAATTTCCTCACGGAGTCACCACGATGCAACCGCAACTGCCGATCAACGTCGATCCCGATACCGGCGTCTGGACCACCGACGCGCTGCCGATGCTGTACGTGCCGCGCCACTTCTTCACGAACAACCACGTCGCTGTCGAGGAAGCGCTCGGCGTCGAAGCGTATGCCGAGATCCTCTACAAGGCCGGTTACAAGTCCGCCTACCACTGGTGCGACAAGGAAGCGAAGCTGCACGGTCTGACCGGCATGGCCGTGTTCGAGCACTACCTGAAGCGCCTGTCGCAGCGCGGCTGGGGGCTGTTCTCGATCATCGAGGCCGATCCGGCCAGCGCGCGCGCGAAGATCGAGCTGCGCCACTCGTCGTTCGTGCTCCAGCAGCCGGGCAAGGAAGGCAAGCTCTGTTACATGTTCGCGGGCTGGTTCGCCGGCGCGATGGACTGGGTCAACGACACGACGCCGGAAGGCAAGGGCGCACCGCGTGCGCAGTCGAAGGAAGTGCAGTGTGCGGCCGAGCATCACGACCACTGCGTCTTCGAAGTGTCGCCGATCGCGCACTGATGCGCTGACGTAACGGCACAGCAACACACAACACCCGCAACACGAGACATTCGAACGCCAGAGGTCGCCTGCGATGCGTTATCCCCACCTGTTCAAACCCATGCAGCTGAACCAGCTGACGCTGCGCAACCGGATCGTCAGCACCGCGCACGCGGAGGTGTATGCCGAGCCGGGCGGCCTGCCGGGCGACCGCTATATCCGCTACTACGAAGAAAAGGCGAAGGGCGGCGTGGGCCTCGCGATCTGCGGCGGCTCGAGCCCCGTGTCGATCGACAGCCCGCAGGGCTGGTGGAAATCGGTGAACCTGTCGACCGACAAGATCATCGATCCGCTCACGCGCCTCGCCGACACGATGCACAAGCACGGCGCGAAGATCATGATCCAGGCGACGCACATGGGCCGCCGCTCGTCGTTCCACGGCGAGCACTGGCCGCACCTGATGTCGCCGTCGGGGGTGCGCGAGCCCGTGCACCGCGGCAACGCGAAAATCATCGAGATCGAGGAAATCCGCCGCATCATCGGCGATTTCGCGGCCGCCGCGAAGCGCGTGAAGGCCGCCGGCATGGACGGCATCGAAATCTCGGCCGCCCACCAGCACCTGATCGACCAGTTCTGGAGCAAGCGCTCGAATCATCGCACCGACGAATGGGGCGGCAGCCTCGAGAACCGCCTGCGCTTCGGCATCGAGGTGCTGACGGCCGTGCGTGAAGCGGTGGGCAAGGACTTCTGCGTCGGCCTGCGGATGTGCGGCGACGAATTCCACGAGGACGGTCTCGATCACGAAGCGCTGAAGGAAATCGCGCAGGCGATGTCGGAGACGGGCCTGATCGACTACCTGAGCGTGGTCGGCTCGGGCGGCGATACGCACAACACGATCGCCAACTGCATGCCGCCGATGGCGCTGCCGCCGGAGCCGTTCGTGCACCTCGCGGCCGGCATCAAGTCGGTGGTGAAGATTCCGGTGATGCACGCGCAGAGCATCCGCGATGCGGGCCAGGCCGAGCGTCTGCTCGCGACCGGCATGATCGACCTGGTCGGCATGACGCGCGCGCAGATCGCCGATCCGCACATGGTGATCAAGATCCGCGACGGCCGCGAGGACGAAATCAAGCAGTGCGTCGGCGCGAACTACTGCATCGACCGCCAGTACAACGGCCTCGACGTGCTGTGCATCCAGAACGCGGCGACGTCGCGCGAATCGACGATGCCGCACATCATCGAGAAGTCGCGCGGCCCGAAGCGCAAGGTCGTGGTGGTCGGCGCGGGCCCGGCGGGCCTCGAGGCGGCGCGTGTCGCGAAGCTGCGTGGCCACGACGTCGTGCTGTTCGAGAAGAACGCCGAAGTGGGCGGGCAGGTGATGATCGCCGCGAAGGCGCCGCAGCGCGAACAGATGTCGGGGATCATCCGCTGGTTCGACATGGAAACGAAGCGCCTGGGCGTCGACCGCCGTCTCGGCGTGGCCGCCGACGAGAAGATGATCATGGCCGAGAAGCCGGACATCGTCGTGCTCGCGACGGGCGGGTCGAGCTTCACGTGGCAGGTGCCAGCCTGGGGCGTGGCCGAAGGGCTCGCCGTCAGCTCGTGGGACATCCTGACCGGCAAGGTCGAGCCGAAGCAGAACGTGCTGCTGTTCGACGGCGTGAGCACGCATGCGGGCGCCGGCGTGGCCGACTTCATGGCGAGCCGCGGCTCGAAGGTCGAGGTCGTCACGCCGGACGTGAAGGTGGCCGACGATTGCGGCGGCACGACGTTCCCGATCTTCTATCGCCGCCTGTATGCATTCGGCGTGATCCCGACGCCGAACACGATGCTCGATCGCGTCTATGAAGAGGACGGCAAGATGATCGCCGTGCTGCGCAACGAGTACACGGAAGAACTGGAAGAGCGCGCCGTCGACCAGGTGGTGATCGAGAACGGTTCGTCGCCGAACGACGAGCTGTACTGGAAGCTCAAGCCGGAATCGGTGAACCGCGGCCAGATCGATCCGCACACGCTGTTCGCGGCCGAGCCGCAGCCGTGCCTGTCGGAAGAACTCGGCAACGGCCGTTTCCTGCTGTTCCGTGTCGGCGACTGCATCTCGATGCACAACGTCCACGGGGCGATCTACGACTCGCTGCGTCTCGTGAAGGATTTCTAAACGATGAACCCGTCCTTCCTCATTACCGCCCTGTTGTGGCTGTCGGTGGCGGGGCTCGCGTTCGCGGTCGCGAAGCGCTCGTCCTACTGGCGTCTGGGCCGGGCCACCGCGCCCGGCGCGTTCGGCGTCGCGAACCTGTTCGCGATCCCGAAGCGCTACTTCGTCGACCTGCACCACGTGGTCGCCCGCGATCCGTACATCGCGAAGACGCACGTCGCGACGGCAGGCGGCGCGATCGGCGCACTCGCGCTGGTGTTCGTCAACTACGGCCTCGCGATCTACTCGCCGTGGCTCGACAAGCTGATCTTCCTGTCGGCGCTCGCGATGCTGGTCGGCGCGGTGTTCGTGTGGCGCCGCCGCGCGGCCAAGGACGTGCCGGCCCGCCTGTCGCGCGGCCCGTGGAATACGCTGCCCTGGCTGCTCGGCTCGTTCGCGCTCGGCCTCGTGCTGTTCATGCTGGTACCGACCGGTGCGATGTCGGGTGCATTCGCGGTGCTCTGCGCGCTGCTGATCGGCGTCGGTGCATTCACGATGACGGTTGGCGCCGCGAAGGGCGGCCCGATGAAGCATGCGATCGCCGGCCTGCTGCACCTGGCATTCCACCCGCGCCAGGAGCGCTTCGCAGCCTCGCGCGAATCGTTCACGGGCAACGGCACGGCCACGCCGCCGACCGCGCTGAAGCTGCCGGACATCGAGCATCAGGAGTACGGCGTCGAGAAGCCGGTCGAATTCCGCTGGAACCAGCTGTTGAGCTTCGATGCGTGCGTGCAGTGCGGCAAGTGCGAAGCCGCGTGCCCCGCGTTCGCGTCGGGCCAGCCGCTGAACCCGAAGAAGCTGATCCAGGATCTCGTCGTCGGGATGGCGGGCGGCACCGATGCAGCGTACGCGGGCAGCCCGTCGCCGGGCCTCGCGGTCGGCCAGCATCGCGGCGAGCCGAACGGCCCGATCGTGTCGGGCCTGATCGAAGAGCAGACGCTGTGGTCGTGCACGACCTGCCGCGCCTGCGTGCAGGAATGCCCGATGCTGATCGAGCACGTCGATGCGATCGTCGACATGCGCCGCAACCGCACGCTCGTGCATGGCACGGTGCCGGGCAAGGGCCAGGAAGTGCTCGCGAACCTGCGCGAGACGGGCACGATGGGCGGCTACGATACCGCCGCGCGCTACGACTGGTCGGTCGACCTGAGCGCGCCCGTCGCGCAGCCGGGCAAGCCGGTCGACGTGCTGTTCGTCGCGGGTGAAGGTGCGTTCGACATGCGCTACCAGCGCACGCTGCGCGCGTTCGTCAAGGTGCTGAACAAGGCGGGCGTCGACTATGCGGTGCTCGGCTCGACCGAAACCGATACGGGCGACGTCGCACGCCGGCTCGGCGACGAAGCAACGTTCCAGCAGATGGCGAAGCGCCTGATCGGCACGCTCGGCACGCTGTCGTACAAGCAGATCGTGACGGCCGACCCGCACGTGATGCACAGTCTGCGCAACGAATACCGTGCGCTCGGGCTGCGCGTGACGGTCAAGCACCATACGACCTACCTCGCCGAACTGGCCGACAGCGGCAAGATCGTGCCGAAGGCCGTCGAGGCGCTGCAGGAGAAGCGCACCACGTATCACGACCCGTGCTACCTCGGCCGCTACAACGGCGAGACGGAAGCGCCGCGCAAGCTGCTGAAGACGATCGGCATCCAGGTCGTCGAGATGGAGCGCAACGGCATGCGCGGCCGCTGCTGCGGCGGTGGCGGCGGTGCGCCGCTGACCGACATCCCGGGCAAGCAGCGCATTCCCGACATCCGCATCGCCGATGCACGCACGATCGGCGCGGACGTGGTCGCGGTTGCGTGCCCGAACTGCACGGCCATGCTCGAAGGCGTCGTGGGCCCGCGCCCCGACGTGCTCGACGTCGCCGAACTCGTTGCCGCCTCGCTGGAGTGAATCGATGAACACGATCAAACGAATCGATCCGCGCCGGCCGTTCATCATCACGGCCGCGGGCCTGAAGCGCATCACGCTCGGCGAGGAAGGCAGCGCCGATGCGAACGCCGCGCACGGGGCCGCGCACGGTCATGGCGCAGCGGCCGCGAAGCCGCGGCGCGCGGTGCAGGACCCGAAGCACGTGATGCTGGTGGTCGCGCACAGTGAACGCGGCGCACTCGACGATCATTCGCGGCAGGCAATTGCCGCCGCTGCCTTGCTCGCCGACGCGCAGACCGAAGTCGCGCTGCTCGCGTTCGGCGAGCTGAAGGACGACGTGGCCGAACTGGGCGTCGACAAGCTGCTTGAACTCGCCGGCTTCGATCGCCGTGCGTTCGACCCTGAAAGCGAATTGCAAGCGCTGCAGGCATGCGCTGCGGCACTCGCGCCGAAACACGTGTTCGTGCCCGACAACGCGACGGGCGACGGCGATCTCGGCCGGCGTTACGCGGCGGCCGCCGGCGCGAGCGTCGCGACCCACGTCGTCGAGATCGACGCGAAGCATGTCGGCGCGTATGCGCAGGCCGGGCGCGCGTTTGCCACCCGTGCGCTGCCCGACGTGATCCTGCTCGCACAGAACGCGGTCGACGCGAAGCTGCCGTTCGTCGGCGCAGGCGAGCGTCTTGCCACCGATTTCATCCGCCCGGCGCATGACGCCGTGCAGCCGTACCGCGATCTCGGTCTCGACGAAATCGACGCGGCCCAGGTCGCGCTCGAAGAAGCCGATTTCATCGTGTCGGCCGGCAACGGCGTGTCCGACATCGGCGCGTTCGAGCGGCTGGCCGGCGTGTTCGGCGCGGCGATCGGCGCGAGCCGCGTCGCGGTCGACAACGGCCACTTCACGCGCGACAAGCAGGTCGGCGCAACCGGCAAGACGGTCGAGGCGAGCGTGTACATCGCGTTCGGCATCTCGGGCGCGGTGCAGCACCTGCAGGGGATCAAGGACTGCCGCCACGTGATCGCGGTGAACCTCGACGGCAGCGCGCCGATCGCGAAGCGCGCGAACCTGACGGTGGTGGGCGACGCGCAGGGCACGATTGCCGCGCTGATCGAACAGGTGCAGGCCGCGCGCGCCGCGCGTGGCGAGTCGCCGACCGCGGTCGGCAATCGTGAACCGGAAGGAGTTGCCGCATGAACGCCCCCCGCCCCTTGCAACGCATCGCGGTGCTCGTGTCCGTCGGCCGCCATCCGGTGAGCGGCATCGCGCGCTATAGCCGCAACGACGCGGCCGCGCTCGAAACCGGCCGCCAGCTCGCGGAGCGGCATCGCGCGAAGCTCGACGTGATCCATGCGGGCGACCCCGCGAATGCGGCGCTTGCCGACTATCTCGCGCTCGGCGCACGGGAGGTCGAGGTGCTGGCCTGCCGCGACGGCGACGATGCCGTGCATGCGCTCGCCGCGCGCGTCGAAGGCTACGACCTCGTGCTGACCGGCACGCGCGCCGAGGGCGCGTACGACACCGGCATGCTGCCGTATCGCATCGCCGCGGCGCTCGGCTATCCGCTGGTCGGCTCGGCCGTCGACGTGACGGTCGACGGCGGCCGTGCGGCCGTCCGGCAATTTTTGCCGAAAGGGCTGCGGCGGCGTGTCGACGCGGCGCTGCCGGCCGTCATCGCCGTCCATCCGCTCGCCAATGCCGAGCCGCGCTACGCGTATGCGAGGCTGCGCGCCGGCGCGATCCGGCCCGCGCTCGCGGCGCCCGGCGCAGATGCCGACGCGGCCGCGTGGACGGTCGGTCCGGTCGAGCGTAAACCCGTAAAGCTGGTCGCCGCCGAGAAGCGCTCCGGGCATGCCCGGATGCTGTCCGCGACGACGACCGAAAGCCGCGGCGGCAACGTCGTAAATGAAGGGAGTTCGGTCGAAAAAGCACAAGTGATCCTCGCGTATTTGCGCGAGCATCAGCTCATCGACTACTGATTTTGATGCCTGTCGGCAAGAACCCAGGGATGCAAGGAATCCGGAGCAAACGATGAAAGTATCGGCAGACATTCGTGCACTGATCGAGCGGCGCAAGGAAGGCCACAGCCTCGAGGCACCGTTCTACACGAGCGAGGACATCTTCGCGCTCGACATGGAGGCGATTTTCCGCCAGCACTGGATCCAGGTGGCGATCGAGCCGGACATTCCCGAGCCGGGCGACTACGTGACCGTGGAACTGGGGAGCGATTCGATCCTGATCGTGCGTGACGACGACATGGCGATCCGCGCGTTCCACAACGTGTGCCGTCACCGCGGCGCGCGCCTGTGCAACGAAGACAAGGGCTCGGTCGGCAACATCGTGTGCCCGTACCACAGCTGGACCTACAACCTGACGGGCCAGCTGATGTTCGCCGAGCACATGGGCGAGAAGTTCGACCGCTGCAAGCACAGCCTGAAGTCGGTGCACGTCGAGAACCTCGCGGGCCTGATCTTCATCTGCCTCGCCGACGAGCCGCCCGCCGACTTCGCGCAGCTGCGCGCCGAGATGGAGCCGTACCTGCTGCCGCACGATCTGCCGAACACGAAGATCGCCGCACAGATCGACATCATCGAGGAAGGCAACTGGAAGCTCACGATGGAGAACAACCGCGAGTGCTATCACTGCGTCGCGAACCATCCGGAGCTGACCATCTCGCTGTACGAATACGGCTTCGGCTACCAGCGCTCCGACGCCAACGCCGAAGGCATGGACGCGTTCGCGGAAACCTGCGTGCGGCGCGGGAAGGAGTGGGCCGAGATTGGCCTGCCGTCCGCCGAGATCGAGAAGCTGCTCGACGTGACGGGTTTCCGCACGCAGCGCCTGCCGCTCGATCGCCACGGCGAATCGCAGACGCTCGATGCGAAGGTCGCGTCGAAGAAGCTGCTCGGCGGCTTCGACAAGGCCGACCTCGGCGGGCTGTCGTTCTGGACGCAGCCGAACTCGTGGCACCACTTCATGAGCGATCACATCGTGACGTTCTCGGTGATCCCGCTGTCGGCCGGCAAGACGCTCGTGCGCACGAAGTGGCTCGTGCACAAGGACGCGAAGGAAGGCATCGACTACGACGTGAAGAACCTGACGGCCGTGTGGAACGCGACCAACGACCAGGATCGCGCGCTCGTCGAATTCTCGCAGCGTGGCGCGACCAGCAGCGCGTACGAGCCGGGCCCGTATTCGCCGTTCACGGAAGGTCTCGTCGAAAAATTCTCGGCCTGGTACATCGGCCGGCTCGCCGAAAAAACCGGCGAATAAGCGGAGTCTGACATGATGCGAGATGCGGCCAACTTCGAGTCGACGGACAGCCGGGTGACGCGCCCGGCGTTCTGGAACGCCCTTCCCGAGCGCTGGACGAGCGACGTCGAGGAAACGCTGGTGTGCTGCCACGTGCGGCAGGAAACGCACGACGTGAAGAGTTTCTTCTTCCGTTCGCCGCAAGGCCGCTCGTTCTCGTTCGAGCCCGGGCAGTTCCTCACGCTCGAGCTCGACATCGACGGCGAAACGATCAACCGCTGCTACACGATCTCGTCGTCGCCGGCGCGGCCGCACACGGTGTCGATCACGGTGAAGCGCGTGCCGGGCGGCAAGGTGTCGAACTGGCTGCACGACAACCTGCAGCCGGGCGCACCGGTGCGCGTGCTCGGCCCGGCCGGCGAATTCACGTGCGCGCGGCATCCGGCGCGCAAGTACCTGTTCCTGTCGGCGGGCTCGGGCGTCACGCCGCTGATGTCGATGAGCCGCGCGCACCATGATCTCGCCGAGGATCGCGACATCCTGTTCGTGCACAGCGCGCGCACGCCGGACGACATCATCTTCGCGCGCGAGCTCGACCTGATCGCGTCGAACCACACGAACTTCCGCACGTCGTTCGTCGTCGAGCGCGTCGGTGCACGCACCAACTGGCCGGGTGTCACGGGCTTCCTGACGCTGCCGCTGCTGAAGCTGATCGCACCGGATTTCATGGAGCGCGAGATCTTCACGTGCGGCCCCGCGCCGTACATGAAGGCCGTGCGCGACCTGCTCGACGAAGCCGGCTTCGATCGCAAGCAGTATCACGAGGAGAGCTTCTCGTTCGAGACGCTTGCGCAGACCGCGAGCGACGAGGTGCTCGCCGAACTCGCACCGCCGGCCGAGGGTGGCGACACCGACACGAAGCAGTACACGGTCAGCTTTGCGAAGAGCAATCGCGAGATTGCGTGCGGCTCGGAGCAGCACGTGCTGGATGCTGCGCGCCAGTCGGGCGTGCGGTTGCCGGCATCGTGCACGCAGGGCATGTGCGGCACCTGCAAGGTGAAGCTCGTGTCGGGGCAGGTCGAAATGAAGCACAACGGCGGTATCCGCCAGCGCGAGATCGATCAGGGGATGGTGCTGCTGTGCTGCAGCAAGCCGCTGTCGGATCTCGTGATCGACAAGTAGTCGAAACATGCCATCGGCTGTCCGGGCGCGTCGCGTCCGGACAAGCATCCGTCGGAAAACAACGATACCGCGGATTTGTGGTTGAAGAACCTAGAGAGGCAACGCGCACGGTGCGCATATCAAGGAGATCGACCATGAAGCTGTTCGGAAAATTGTTGTGGACCGGCGCACTGTCGGCAATGGTGGCGCTGAGCGCATCGGCGCTTGCCGATACGAAGCCCACGTTGAAGATCGGTTACGTCGAAGGCTGGGACGACAGCGTAGCGACGTCGAACGTCGCGGCCCGCGTGATCGAGAAGAAGCTCGGTTACCAGGTCCAGCTCGTGCCGGTCGCCGCAGGGATCATGTGGCAGGGCGTGGCGCGCGGCGATCTCGACGCGACGCTGTCCGCGTGGCTGCCGGTCACGCACGGCTCCTACTGGGGCGAATACAAGACGAAGGTCGTCGATCTCGGCGCGAACTTCCCCGACGCGAAGATCGGCCTGATCGTTCCCGACTACGTGAAGGCGAAGAGCATCGACGATCTGAATGCCGAGAAAAGCGGCTTTGGCGGCCGGATCGTCGGCATCGACGCGGGCGCGGGCGTGATGCGCAAAACCGACGAAGCGATCAAGAGCTATGGCCTGAACTACACGCTGATGCCGAGTTCGGGCGGCGCGATGACGGCCGAGCTGTCGCGCTCCGTCGGTGCGAACAAGCCGGTGATCGTGACGGGCTGGGCGCCGCACTGGATGTTCGCGAAGTGGAAGCTGCGCTTCCTCGAGGATCCGAAGAAGGTGTTCGGCGGTGCCGAGCATGTCGACAGCGTCGTGAATCCGGGGCTCGAGACCAAGGCGAAGCCGGTCGTCGCGTTCCTGAAGAAATTCCAGTGGAAGCCGGGTGAAATCGACAGCGTGATGCTCGCGATTCAGAACGGCTCGAAGCCGGAAGCGGCCGCCGATGCATGGATCGCCGCGCACGCCGATCGCGTGAATGCGTGGACGGAAGGCGCGCAGTAAGCTGGCGACGATTCGCCGCAATAATTAGATGAAGAGACAGTCCGGGAAAGGTCGGAAGGAATGCGAAACAATCGCACTGCGACACGACCTTATCCCGGAATTATTTTTTTGATTCTGCAAAAAAGTGCGTAAGTTGTTACACTGGCGCCCTTGTGCGGAGTCATCTGCTTTGCATCGGACCAGAGTAAGCGCTGAAGCGCTAACGCTGCTCGAGAGGAGGAATTGGATGAGTCAGACAGGACTGCGTGCGAACAGCACCAGTGATGTTGAGGCAACCATCTCACATGATTCGACGGGCCACACGCTGCATCGTGGCCTGACCTGGAAAGACGCTTTTTGGGTAACGAGCGGCGTGCCGGCAGGCGTGCTGTTCACGATCGGCGGCGTATGCGCGACGATCGGCCAGCCCGCGTGGGCGATCTGGATCGCCGCGATCACGATGGGGCTGATTCAAAGCGCGACTTATGCGGAAATATCCGGGCTATTTCCCCATAAATCGGGCGGCGCGTCCGTGTATGGCGCGATCGGCTGGGTCCGATACAGCAAGCTGATCGCCCCGGTTTCCGTGTGGTGCAACTGGCTCGCGTGGTCGCCGATGCTCGCGCTCGGTTGCGGCCTCGCAGCGAGCTATGCGCTCACGAGTCTCTTTCCCGCCGACGCGGCGGTGCTGCACTGGCAGCTCAAGGTTGCGGATCTCGGGTTCATCAAGCCGGGTCTGTCCCTGCGGATCAATGCGACGTTTATCATCGCGACGATCCTGCTTCTCATCACGTTCAAGCTTCAGCACAGCGGTGCATCGAAGGCTGCGCGCACACAGCGCATTCTCGGCATCGCATCGCTCGCGCCGCTGCTGATCGTCGGCATCGTGCCGTTCGTCACGGGCGACGTGCCGATGTCGAACCTGCTCCCGCTGCTGCCGCTCGGTCACGACGCGCACGGCAATCTCACGACCGCCACGTTCGGCACGTGGAACGGGCAGGGCGTCACGATGGCGCTCGGTGCGATGTTCATGGCCGGCTGGGCGTCGTACGGCTTCGAGACGGCCGTCTGCTACACGCGCGAGTTCCGCGATCCGCGTCGCGATACGGCCAAGGCGATCTTCTGGTCGGGCGCACTGTGTCTCGTCGTGATGACGCTCGTGCCGATGGCGTTCCAGGGCGCGCTCGGCACGCAGGCGATGCTCGATCCGTCGATCGGCGACGGCACCGGCGTCGCGGCCGCGATGGCGAAGATCGTCGGCGGCGGTGCATGGGTTGCGAATGCGGTCGTCGTGATGCTGATGCTGTCGATCCTGCTGATCGTGATGACGTCGATGATGGGTTCGTCGCGCACGCTGTATCAGGCGTCGGTCGACGGCTGGCTGCCGAAGTACCTGTCGCACGTGAACGAGCACGGCTCGCCCACGCGTGCGATGTGGACCGATCTCGGCTTCAACCTCGTGTTGCTGATGATGTCGGACTACATGACGGTGCTGTCGATCTCGAACGTCTGCTACATGCTGTTCGTATTCCTGAATCTCCAGTCGGGCTGGATCCACCGGATGGATCGCGGCAACTGGGATCGGCCGTTCCGCTGCCCGACGTGGCTGCTCGTCGCCGGCTCGATCTGCGGCTACGCGAACCTGGTGTATGTCGGCGCGGGTGCGAACCTGCAGGGTGAGGGCACGCTGCGCAACGGGCTGATCGCGATGCTGCTGATCGTGCCGGTGTTCCTGTTCCGCCACTACTGGCAGGATCGCGGCCGCTTCCCTGCGCAGATGCAGCGCGACATGGAGCTCGAAGTGCCGAAGCGCGCGATGTGGCTGAATCTGCTGCCTTACGCGGCGCTGGTTGGTGCGGGGCTGACGATCTGGTTGTCGTATTACTTTGCTTGGGTGAAGTAAGCGTCTGACTGCGGCACGCGCTGCGCGCGACGAATCCGGACGCCGCACCCGGAGCCGTCGCGCGCAGCGTCGAACTGCAAGCGATAAAAAACCGACCGGCGAGTGCCGGTCGGTTTTTTTGTATGTTGCGCGCGGAAGGAACGCGATGAAAGCGCGATGCGCTTACGGAAACACCACCGTCCGATCCCCGTTCAGAAACACGCGCCGCTCGATAAACGCCTTCACCGCACGCGCGAGCGTCAGCGATTCGACATCGCGCCCCACCGCGAGCAACTGCTCGGGCCGCAGCGCATGATCGACGCGTTCGACGACCTGCTCGATGATCGGGCCTTCGTCGAGATCGTCGGTGACGAAGTGCGCGGTCGCGCCGATCAGCTTCACGCCGCGCGCATGCGCCTGGTGATACGGCTTCGCGCCCTTGAAGCCGGGCAGGAACGAATGATGGATGTTGATCGCGCGGTTCGCGAGCTTCGCGCTCGTCTCCTGCGACAGCACCTGCATGTAGCGCGCGAGGATCACGAGCTCGGCGCCGCTCGACTCGAAGAAGTCGAGCCAATGCGCTTCCTGCTGCGCCTTCGTATCGGCCGTGATCGGGAAGTGGCGGAACGGCAGCCCGTGCTGCGCGGCGAGCGGCTCGAAGTCGGGATGGTTCGACACGATGCCGACGATGTCCATCTTCAGCTCGCCCATCCGCCAGCGGAACAGCAGGTCCGCGAGGCAGTGCTCGAGCTTCGACACCATGATCAGCACCTTCGGCCGTGCGTTCACGTCGTGGATTGCCCACTGCGTATTGCCGTCGTGGCCGCCGAGCTCGGCCGCGATCGGCCCGAACTCGTGGCGCAGCGCGTCGATCTGCAGCGATTCATCCGTCGGATGAAACACGCAGCGCACGAAGAAGTGGTTGCTGAGATCGTCGTCGAACACGTTCAGCGCATCGACGTAGCAGCGATGGCGCTCGAGAAAGCCGACGACGGCGGCGACCTGGCCGGCCGCGCTTGGGCACGACAGCGTCAAGACGAATTGATCGGGGCGTGAGTCGGCGGTCATGGGATTCCTCGGATGTCATGGGGCGCGAACCCGCGCGGCGGCGCACCGGGCGCCAGGCTACGCGGGTAGCAGGAGGCTCAAGTAAATCAGGACGATTTTGGTACGGATAGAACCAACCCGCCGTGTGGCTGGTATCGGCGCGCCAGTGCGGCCGGGCGGGCGCGCCCGGCCCGGCGGGCGTCAGGCGGATCGCTGCTGACCGGCAGGGCGGCGGTTCAGGCCGGCGAGCACGCGTCGAGCAGCCAGCGCCGGAACACGTGGGTCGCGTCCGGCTCGGGCCGCTGCGGCGGCCGCACCAGGAAGTAGCCGCGCGACGTGACGACCGGCGCGTCGACTAGCTTCACGAGCTGACCGGACGCGACGAGTTCGTCGACGAGCGGCGACCAGCCGAGCGCGACGCCTTCGCCGAGCAGCGCCGCATGGATCACGAGCGCGTAGCTGTTGAAGGTCACGCCGCGCGCGGCGGCCGCGGTATCGAGGCCGTGTGCGTCGAACCAGCCGGACCACGACAGCCAGCGCTCGGGGCGCGTCGGCTGCACGTGCAGCAGCGGCAACGCGAGCAGGTGGTCGGCTCGCGCGACGTGCGGGTGCGCGTCGCGGAACGCGGGCGAGCACACGGGCGTGACCGATTCCGGAAAGAGGCGGGCAGCCGTGCACGTCGGCCAGTGGCCGTCGCCGAACAGGATCGCGATGTCGCCATGGTCGCGCTGCGCGTCGTAATCCTGTGACGTGACGACGCGCACGTCGACGTCCGGCATCACGCGCTTCAGCCCGGCCAGGCGCGGCATCAGCCAGTAGGTTGCAAAGCCGAAGTCGGTGACGATCGTGAGCGCGCCGTGCTCGCGGCGCGCACGCAGTGTCGCGGTGGCGCCGCGCAACGTGTCGAGGCTCAGCCGCACGGCTTCGTACAGGCACTGGCCGTCGGCCGTCAGCGTGACGCCGCGCGGGCTGCGCTCGAACAGCGGCACGCCCAGTTCGGCCTCGAGCTGGAATACCTGCTGGCTCACGGCCGGCTGGGTGGAGCCGAGCTCGCGCGCGGCGGCCGTGAAGCTCGCGAGCCGGGCGGCCGATTCGAACGCGCGCAGCGCCTGCATCGACGGTAACGGTTCGGATTTCGACATAAGTCTCTCTAATGGCCCCATAAGGGCCGGACGTCTACCCGCGCGAATTCGGGCGGGCGATAGTGCATCGGACGGTGCGGCACGCGTGCGTCACGGCCGGCTTCTCGGGCGCCGTGCAACGCATTCCGTGATTCTAGCCAGCGAGGCACGCCCGCGCGGCACTTTCGTCGGGCTGCTTCCGTCATGCCGGACGTCTCGCTGCGCGAGCGGCGAGCCGTTCCACTCGAACACCGTTTTCCCCACGACTGCCGATGACGAACCCGACACCCAACATCCTGATCCTGATGGCCGACCAGCTCACGCCGTTCGCGCTGCCGGCCTACGGCAATCGCGTCGCGCGCACGCCGACGCTGGACCGTCTCGCCGCGCAAGGCGTGGTGTTCGACGCCGCGTATTGCGCGAGCCCGCTGTGCGCGCCGTCGCGTTTCTCGCTGCTGACGGGCAAGCTGCCGTCGGGGATCGGCGCCTACGATAACGCCGCCGAATTGCCGGCGCAAACGCTGACGTTCGCACACTACCTGCGCGCGGGCGGCTACCGGACGATGCTGTCCGGCAAGATGCATTTCTGCGGGCCCGACCAGCTGCACGGCTTCGAGGAGCGGCTCACGACCGACATCTATCCGGCCGATTTCGGCTGGGTGCCCGACTGGGACAGCCCGGCCGAGCGGCCGAGCTGGTATCACAACATGAGTTCGGTGCTGGAGGCCGGCCCGTGCGTGCGCACGAACCAGCTCGATTTCGACGACGAGGTGACATTCGCCGCGAAGCAGAAGCTGTACGACGTCGCACGCGAGCGTGCGGCCGGGCACGATGCGCGGCCGTTCTGCATGGTCGTGTCGCTGACCCATCCGCACGACCCGTATGCGATCACGCGCGAATACTGGGATCTCTACAGCGACGACGAGATCGACCTGCCGGCCGTGCGGCTCGATGCGGCGGAAAGCGACCCGCATTCGCAGCGGCTGCGCTTCGTCTGCGAGAACGACCGCACGCCGCCCACCGACGCGCAGATCCGCGCCGCGCGCCGCGCCTACTACGGCGCGACGTCCTACGTCGATGCGCAGTTCGGCAGCGTGCTGGCTGCGCTCGAACAGTGCGGATTCGCCGACGACACCATCGTGATCGTCACGTCCGACCACGGCGACATGCTCGGCGAACGCGGGCTCTGGTACAAGATGACGTTCTTCGAGGGCGGCTGCCGCGTGCCGCTGATCGTCCATGCGCCGGGCCGCTTCGGCGCCGCGCGCGTGCGCGGGCCCGTGTCGCACGTCGACCTGCTGCCGACGCTCGTCGACCTCGCCGGCGCCGCGCCGGCCGGCGGCTGGCCCGACCCCGTCGATGGCGCGAGCCTCGTGCCGCACCTGCACGGCACGCCGGCGCACGACGTCGCGCTCGGCGAATACCTGGCGGAAGGCGCGATCGCGCCGGTCGTGATGATCCGCAGCGGCGCCTGGAAGTACGTGCATTGCCCGGCCGATCCCGACCAGCTCTACAACCTCTCCGACGATCCGCGCGAGCTGACGAACCTCGCCGGCACGCCGGAAGCCGCCGACGTGCTCGCCGCGTTCCGCGCACAAGCCGCGCAGCGCTGGAACCTGCCCGAACTGGACCGGCAGGTGCGCGCGAGCCAGCGGCGCCGGCGCTTCCATTACGCGGCGACGACGCAGGGCCGCATCCAGGCGTGGGACTGGCAGCCGTTCACCGACGCGAGCCAGCGCTACATGCGCAACCACATCGAGCTCGACACGCTCGAGGCGATGGCGCGCTTTCCGCGTGTCGGGCGCTGAGCGTCCCGCATCGCGACTCATGACAAACGACGGAGGAAGCGGACGATGGAACGGCAATGCAATGCAGCAATCCGGATCGGCGCGGCGCTCGCCGCGGCCGCGTGCCTGATGACGACGCAGGCCGCGCACGCGGCCGACCCGCAGACGTGCAGCGACGTGAAGATGGCGGCGCCCGGCTGGACCGACATCGATGCGACGAACGCGATGGCGGGCGTCGTGCTGAAGGCGCTCGGCTACCGGCAGGACGTGGCGAACCTGTCGGTGCCGATCACGTACCAGGGGCTCAAGAAAGGGCAGGTCGACGTGTTCCTCGGCAACTGGATGCCCGCGCAGGCGCCGCTCGTGAAGCCGTTCGTCGACGAGAAGTCGATCGACGTGCTGCACGCGAACCTGAGCGGTGCGAAGTTCACGCTGGCCGTGCCCGACTATGTCGCGGCCGCCGGCGTGCATACGTTCGCCGATCTCGCGCGCTATGCCGACCGCTTCGGCGACAAGATCTACGGGATCGAGCCCGGCGCGCCCGCGAACCAGAACATCAAGCGGATGCTGTCCGACCATGCGCTCGGCCCGGCGAACTGGTCGCTCGTCGAATCGAGCGAGACGGGCATGCTCACGCAGGTCGAGCGGGCGGTGCGCGACAAGCGCTGGATCGTATTTCTGGCGTGGGAGCCGCACCTGATGAACACCAAGTTCCACCTGACCTACCTGTCGGGCGGCGACGCGTATTTCGGCCCGAACTACGGCGGCGCGACGGTCAACACGGTGACGCGTCCGGGCTTTGCCGGCCAGTGCGCGAACCTCGCGCGCCTGTTCCGGCAGATGACGTTCTCCGTCGACGTCGAGAACCGGATGATCGCCGACATGCTCGACCACAAGACGTCGCCCGCGCTCGCGGCGCAGCATGCGCTGAAGGCCGACCCGGCGCTGGTCGCCGGCTGGCTGGACGGCGTGACGACGGCAACCGGCGCACCGGGCCTGCCGGCCGTGCGCGCGGCCCTCGACGGGCGCTGATTTCCTCCCTCCGGGCGGCCGGTTTTACCGCGCCGCCGGTCTACGTGTTTTCCCGACCGGTCGCATTGTGACCATTTAGTGTCGCCTTCAGACGGGTGACGGGAAATATGGGTTTGTATTTTTCGCCAATGGCTGCGTTATTGCGGAAAGCGAAATACCGAAGCCAGTAGGCGTATCGAATTCGAATCCACCGGCGCATCGCGGCACGCGCCGGGACGAGATTCTATCCATCGAACGGTTCAGGGAGGGTGGTCGATAATGAAGCACACGAAAGTTGCCGTAGCCGCCGCGCTTGCATGCGCGGCCTGCATTCCCGCCATCGGGCATGCGCAGAGCAGTGTGACGCTGTACGGGATTCTCGACGCGGGCATCACGTACGTGAACAACACGGGCGGTTCGCACGTGGTCAAGTTCGACGACGGCGTCGCGTACGGCAACCGCTTCGGCCTCAAGGGCACGGAAGATCTCGGCGGCGGCCTGAAGGCCGTGTTCACCCTCGAGAGCGGCTTCCGTCTCGGCAACGGGCAACTCGGCTTCGGCGGCGCCGAATTCGGCCGGCAGGCATACGTCGGCCTGCAGAACGACTGGGGCACGCTGTCGTTCGGCAACCAGCTCGACATCACGAACGAACTCGTGTCGATCTACAACATCTCGGCATGGGGCAGCGGCTACGCGATCCACCAGGGCGACTTCGACCGCTTCAACGGCGACCGCCTGCCGAATTCGGTGAAGTTCCTGTCGAACGACCTGAGCGGCTTCAAGTTCGGCGCGATGTACTCGTTCGGCAACGTCGCGGGCAACTTCCATCGCAACAGCGCATGGAGCGCGGGCGCGAGCTTCACGAAGGGCGACTTCTCGATCGGCGCCGCGTACACGCGCCTGAACAACCCGAACGGCATCTACGCGTTCGACCCGTACGCGATGATCGGCACGCACACGTTCCTCGGCCAGCAGACCGTCACCGTCGACCCGGCGACCGGCGCACGCACCGACCTGTTTGCGAACACGCCGATGAACGTCGACAGCCAGGGCACCTTCGGCATCGGCACGAGCTACACGATCGGCAAGCTGACGCTCGACGGCAACTTCTCGTACACGACGATCAAGGGCTTCGGCCAGTCGTCGCACATGCAGGTCTATGAAGGCGGCGGCTTGTACCAGTTCACGCCGGCATTGAGCCTGATCGCCGGCTACCAGCACACGCGCTTCGAAGGCCATCACTGGAACCAGGGCACGGCGGGCCTGCATTACCTGCTGTCGAAGCGCACGGACGTGTACATCTCCGGCGATTACCTGCGCGCGTCGCAAGGCGTGGACGCGGTGGTCGGCTACAGCTTCACGCCGTCGACGACGCAGACGCAGGCCGACGTGCGGATCGGGATGCGGCATTCGTTCTAAGCGGGGTGGTGTGGGGCGGCGACGTCTTCAGCGAGCGGTCTCTCTTTGGCGCGAACCGAGGTTCGCGCTTTTTTTTTGATGGGTGCGAGCGGGCGTGCGATCCGTTCGGCCGGTGCCGGCCGCCCGGCCATCGCCCCGGGATCGTCACCGGGAACACGGCGGTTCGACGGTATTGACCATTGCCGTCTATAGGCGCTAGCATCGTCCCCATGCTTAATCGCGCCATGTTCCTCTCCTCGCTGATCCGTGCATGTTGTCAGAACGTGCCAGGGGGACATTGCGTCTAGCGAACTCGCTAAACTTTCAAGCAATCGCCTTCAGGCCGCCTGTGATGCAAAACAGGCGGCCTTTTTGCTTTTGGGCCGACACTTTCGGGACGGAGAAACTCGATGCCGCTTGCGCTGTATGACACCTGGTCGCGTACCGTGCGCCCGTTCACGCCAATCCGGGCCGGGCAGGTCGGCATGTACTGCTGCGGCCCCACGGTCTACGACGATGCCCACATCGGCAACCTGAGAACCTACGTGTTCGAGGATCTCCTGCGCCGCGTATTGCAGCGCAACGGCTACGAGGTCCGGCACGTCGTCAACATCACCGACGTCGGCCACCTGACTTCGGATGCGGATGAAGGCGAAGACAAGATGGAGAAGGGGAGCCGCCGGACCGGCGAATCGGCGTGGGCCATCGCCCGGCGCTACACCGACGCGTTCGTCAGGGACTGGCGCGCGCTCCACCTGCTCGAGCCGACGGTCTGGTGCCGCGCCACGGATCACATCGCCGAACAGATCGCGTTCATCGACACGCTCGACCGGGCCGGTTACGTGTATCGGACGGACGATGGCCTCTACTTCGACACCAGTCGGCAGGACGACTACGGTTATCTCGCGCGGCTGGACCGCGCAGGGTTGCAGGCGGGCAAGCGGGTTGCGCTGGGCGGGAAGCGGAGCATCACGGATTTTGCGTTGTGGAAGTTCAGCCCGGCCGGCGTCAAGCGGCAAATGGAATGGGACAGCCCGTGGGGGCGCGGCTTTCCGGGCTGGCATATCGAATGTTCGGCGATGTCGGCGAAGTATCTCGGGACGTTGTTCGATATCCATTGCGGCGGCGAGGATCATATCGCCGTGCATCACAGCAACGAGATCGCGCAGACGCGGGCAGCCCACGGCACGCAGCTCGCGAACTACTGGATGCACGGGCACTTCCTGACGCTCGATGCCGAGACGAAGATGTCGAAGTCGAGCGGCGACTTCGTCCGTCTGCAGACCTTGCAGGGCCGGAATGTCGATCCGCTCGCGTACCGTTACCTGTGCCTGACGGCCCATTATCGAAGCAAGCTGCATTTCACATGGGCGTCGCTCGATGCGGCGCAAACCGCGCTGAATCGACTTCGGCACCTCCATGCCGGCTGGCCGGACGGCGGGCGCGTCGATGCGGATTTCGCCGCGCGATTCGACGCCGAAGTGAACGAGGACCTGAACCTGCCCAGGGCGCTCGCGGTGCTGTGGGATCTGGTCAGGAGCAACCTGCCGCCCGCGACCCTGAAGGCGACCGTGGACAGCTTCGACACCGTGCTTGGCCTCGGTTTGCGCGACTGGAGGCCGGTTGCGTTCGACGTTCCGGAACACGTCCGTGTGTTGCTCGGTGAACGTGAGCGCGCGAGGGCGGACAAGGACTGGGCGCAAGCCGACCGGATCCGGGAAGCGTTGAGCGCCGAGGGCTGGAGAGTCGAGGACACCCAGGGAGGCCAACGCCTGTTCGGTATCGCCGTGGGCCCGGCCGATACGCGTATCCCGCCTGCCTGCATCAGAAGATGAGGTGTCCGCACTACGACCCGGCGGCCGCGATCGGCGCGGCCGCCGGAATCGTCAGTTCCCGCACCCGCGGCCCGTTTCCCGCGGTTGGCATATCATCGCGATTTCGCCGCGTCTGCACCGTTGTCGCGCGCACGCGTCGGCGTGTGCGGTCGTTTCCCGAACGGTCCGGGCGCGCAGCGCCGACCGCCGAGACCTCGATGACCGACTCCGTGCCCGACCCCAGTCCTTTATCCCCGCTACCTGCCAACCTGTTCCGCCACGTCCCGTTCCAGCGCTTCTGGGGCACGCGCGTGATGTCTTCCCTGGCTTTCCAGATCCTGTCGGTTGCAATCGGCTGGTACGTGTACGCGCTCACGCACAGCGCGTTCGCACTCGGTCTCGTCGGCCTCGCGCAGTTCGTGCCGATGTTCGCGCTGACGCTCGTCGTCGGGCAGGTGGCCGACCGCTACGATCGCCGGCGTATCGCGACGATCTGCCAGGGCGTCGAGGCGCTGGCTGCCGGCGTGTTCCTGCTCGGCGCCGCGCAAGGGTGGCTGGCCGCGCCGGCCGTGTATGCGCTCGCGGCGATCGTCGGCACGGCGCGTGCGTTCGAGTCGCCGTCGGTGTCGTCGCTGCTGCCGGCCGTCGTGCCGCGCACCGACCTGCCGCGCGCGACCGCGCTGTCGACGTCCGCGAACCAGGCCGCGCAGATCCTCGGGCCCGCGTTCGGCGGGCTGCTGTACGGTGTCGGCGCGCCCGCCGCGTTCGGCACGAGCGTCGTCGCATTCGCGATTGCGGCGGTGCTGAGCGGAACGATTCCGCTGCGCAGCGCGCCGCCCGCCCGCGAGCCGGTCACGCTGCGCTCGGTGTTTTCGGGCATCGCGTTCATCCGGCGCGAGCCGGCGATTCTCGGCGCGCTGTCGCTCGACCTGTTCGCGGTGCTGTTCGGCGGCGCGACCGCGTTGTTGCCGATCTACGCGCGCGACATCCTGCAGGTCGGGCCGTGGGGGCTCGGTGCGCTGCGTGCGGCGCCCGCGGTCGGCGCACTCGCGGGCACGTTGTGGCTGACGCGATTTCCGCTGAAGGGGCGGCCGGGCCGCGCGATGTTCGGCGGCGTGATCGCGTTCGGCATCGCGACGATCGTGTTCGGGCTGTCGCGGCACTTCGCGCTGTCGCTCGTGGCGCTGGCGGCGCTCGGCGCATCGGACGTGGTCAGTGTCGTCGTGCGGCTGTCGCTCGTGCAGCTGCGCACGCCCGACGACATGCTCGGGCGCGTGAGTGCGGTCAATTCGCTGTTCATCGGCACGTCGAACCAGCTCGGCGAATTCGAGTCGGGCGTGACGGCCGCGTGGTGGGGCGCACCGGCCGCGATCGTCGTCGGCGGTACCGCGACGATCCTGGTCGCGCTCACGTGGATGCGGTTGTTCCCGCAACTGCGGAACATGACTTCGCTGGAGCGGGAGCGTTGAAGCGACGCCGACGCTGTTTCATGTCAGATTATTTCAAATGCCATTCGATATTCAATCGAATGGCTTTCGTTGCTCGGTGCGATCAATTGTCTGATTAATAAAAAGGATCGTCCGAAGCTGGAATCGGCTCGATTCAGGCACCTCGGAACCCGCGCGAACCGGTCGGTTCCGCAATGCCGTGTCAAGGAAGTGCCTGATCCGTCAATGGCTTACTGTTCAAGGGATTGCGGGCATTTCTCATCAGAAGAATGCTGGCCTTTAATTACGAAATCCATTCAATAAATTACAAATTGGCTTCTGTAATTTTTCGAAACGATATTCATTGGTATGACAAAGTTTCTGAAATTGAAACAAATGGAAATACATGAAATGATATCGATTCTCATTTTCATGGTCGGTCGGGCAAGCCCGTCGATCACTCGTCAACCGTAGCCAGCTAGCGCCGCCCTCAGCCTGATTCGGGACGGCCAGTCAGCCAACGTATCCGTGCCTCGTGCGCGCCCCATCGCGCGTCCACGCGGACGGTTTTCCCGACTGGATTTCCATGCCGAACAGGACCCCGCTCGCGAGCGCGCTCGCGCTGGCCTTTGCCATGCCTATCGTTTCGCCCGCGCTCGCTCAGGGCGCGCCCGCCGTCGACGCGAACCCCGTTGCCGACGCAAAGCCCGCCGTGCGCACGCCCGACACGCTGCCGGCGATCAGCGTGTCGGGGCAGGCCGAGCATCAGGACTTCCAGGCGGAACGCTCGACCGTCGGCGCGAAAACCCCGACCGCGCTGCGCGACATTCCGCAGTCGGTCACGGTGATCAACAAGGCCTTGATGGAATCGCAGGGGCTCACGTCGTTCCAGGACGCGCTGCGCAATGCGCCGGGCATCACGATCGGCGGCGCGGAGGGCGGGCAGATCGGCAACAACATCAACCTGCGCGGCTTTACCGCGCAGAACGACATCTATCTCGACGGCTTCCGCGATCGCAACCAGTACTACCGCGACACGTTCGATCTCGATTCGGTCGAGGTGCTGTACGGCCCGTCGTCGATGCTGTTCGGGCGCGGCTCGACGGGCGGCGTGATCAACCAGGTATCGAAGAAGGCGAATCTGAAGCCGTCGGCCGAGGTGTCGACGACGATCGGCACCGACGATCGCTACCGCACGAGCATCGACCTGAACCGGCCGCTCGGTGCGACGTCGGCGTTCCGCATCAACGCGTTCGGCCAGTCGCTCGGCTCGACCCGCGACGTGATGAAGAACAAGGACTACGGGATCGCGCCGGAGCTGCGCTTCGGCATCGGCACGCCGACCGAGGTCACGCTGTCCGCGCTGATCCAGCACAACTACGACATGCCGGACTACGGCGTGCTCGCGGTCAACGGCCATCCGGCGCCGGTGTCGAAGCACACGTTCTACGGCCTCACCGACGACCGCACGATCCAGGACGTGCAGACGGTGTCCGCGCGCATCGACCATCGCGTCAACGATGCGCTGACGATCAGCAACCGCACGTCGTTCTCGCACTCGATGACGGATGCGCGCGAGACGGCGGCGAACGCGGTGCTGACCGGGCCGCTGTCGTCCAGCACCGCGCTGACGAACGGCAACTACACGTCGTTGCCGATGTCCGCGCTGTACGTGCGGCTCGCGAGCCACGATCGCGTGATCGAGAACCATTCGGTCGACAACGACACGATGGCGCATTTCAAGTTCGACACGGGGTTCGTGAAGCATGACCTGATCGCAGGTGTCGAGGTCGGCCACGACAGCTACACGAACCAGGCGTACACGCGCAGCGGCCTGCCGATCCTGTCGCTGATCAATCCGGCCTATCTGGCGTCGACGGCCACCAACGCGACGCAGACGCCGGCCAACCATGCCGAATCGGGCGCGACGACGCTCGCTGCGTACATGAACGACACGGTATCGATCGGCCGCGACTGGAAATTCGTCGGCGGGCTGCGCTGGGATCGCTTCCAGGCGCATCTCGCGAACACGGTGAGCGCGCCCGGCTATGCGTCGCAGACGAACTATTTCACGAGCGTGCGGGCCGGCGTGATCTACCAGCCGACCGAATCGCAGTCGTACTACTTCTCGTATGGCACGTCGTTCAACCCGTCGCTCGAGACGCTGACGGTCACGAACAACACGCAGAACCTGTCGCCCGAACACACGAAGTCATACGAGGTGGGCGGCAAGTGGGACCTGCTGAACGACAACCTGTCGGTCACGTCGGCGCTGTTCCAGCAAGAGAAGAGCAACGCGCGCACGCAGACGTCGACGGGCGAATACCTGCTCGAAGGCGATATTCGCGTGCGCGGCTTCCAGGCGAGCGTGACGGGCCACATCACGCCGAAGTGGCAGGTGTTCGGCAGCTACACGTACATGAACGGCGTAATCCTGAGCGCACGCGACGGCACGCAGGGCAAGACGCTCGCGAATACGCCGCGCAACACCTTCACGCTGTGGACGACGTATGCGTTCACGCCGCACTGGGAAATCGGCGGCGGTCCGACGTACATGTCGGGACGCTACGCGGCGAACACGGACTACGTGCAGGTGGGCGGCTATACGCGCTGGGATGCGACGGCTGCGTATCACGCGAAGCAGTGGGACCTGCGGCTGAACCTGCTGAACCTGACCAACAAGTTCTATTACGATGCGCTGATCCAGTCGGACGGCGGCCGCGCGGTGCCGGGCGTCGGGCGCACGTTCCTCGCGACGCTCGACTACCGGTTCTGAGCGATACGCACGCCGCCGCGGCATTCGATGAAAAAGGTGGAACGATGCTTGTACACATCCCGAACGTGCTGACGCCCGAACAGGTGCGCATGGTGCGCGACCGGCTCGATCGTGCGGGCGACGCGTGGGTCGACGGCCGCGCGACGGCCGGCTACACGGGCGCGCCGGTCAAGCGCAACCAGCAGATCGCCGAACATTCGCCGGTCGCGCGCGAGCTGGGCGACGTGATTCTCGCGGCGGTCGAGCGCAATCCGCTGTTCATCAGCGCGGCGCTGCCGAACCAGGTCTATCCGCCGCTGTTCAACCGCTACGAAGGCGGAATGACGTTCGGCAGCCACGTCGACGGCGCGGTGCGCGTGCTGCCGAACGGCGTGAAGCTGCGCACCGACGTGTCCGTCACGCTGTTCCTGTCCGCACCCGACGAATACGACGGCGGCGAACTCGTGATCGAGGATGCGTATGGCGTGCAGCAGGTCAAGCTGCCGGCTGGCGACCTGATCGTCTATCCGGCGACGAGCCTGCATCAGGTCACGCCGGTCACGCGCGGCGTGCGCGTCGCGAGCTTCTTCTGGGTGCAGAGCCTCGTGCGCAGCGATGCGCAGCGCGCGCTGCTGTTCGACATGGACACCGCGATCCAGCGGCTCAATGCCGGCGGCGCCGATACGCAGGCGTGCCGCAGTCTCGTCGGCTGTTATCACAATCTTTTGAGAATCTGGAGCGAAACGTGAGCGTTGCCGATCCCATCGAAATCGACGCGGCGCCCGCGTCGCGCTCTGCGCCGGGTGCGCGTCCGGCCGGCTCAGGCGGCACACGATCGCGCCGCGGCATGTTCATCAAATGGCTGCGCAAGGTGCACGGCTGGGTCGGACTGTGGGGCGCCGCGCTCGGCTTGCTGTTCGGGTCGACGGGGTTCCTGCTGAATCACCGCGCGCCGCCGCTGCGGATTCAGACCGGCGCGCCGCAGGTCGAGACGTTGCGGCTCGACGTGCCCGACCCGGAACCCGCGTCGCCGCAAGCACTCGCGCAATGGTTGCGCGGGCAACCGGATATGCATCTGCCGGAACGCATGGGGCGTGTGCAGAAGGAGCCCGAACATCCGGTCGCGTGGGGCGACCGCGAGACCGTGCAGCCCGAGCACTGGCAACTCGTGTTCGCGTCGCCGCGCGAGAGCGTCGCGGTCGACTACTGGGTCGGCAGCGACACGATGACGCTCAAGCGCACCGGCAACGGCACGCTCGCGTGGCTGACGAACCTGCACAAGGGCGTCGGGATGAGTATCGGCTGGGTGCTGCTCGTCGATACGCTCGCGGGGGCGTTGATCCTGCTGTCGCTGACGGGCGTGCTGCTGTGGACCGAACTGAACAGGCGCAAGACCGTCGGCGCGGTGCTCGCGATCGGCTCGATCGTCGCGATCGTGTGGGCGGCAGGCGCGTAACGGTTGACTGTCAGGCGCCGGCGTCGCGTGCGACCTGCACGGCCGTGCCGTAGCAGATGACTTCCGTGACGCCCGCCCCGATCTCCGTCGAGTCGTAGCGCATCGCGACGATCGCATTCGCGCCGAGCTTGCGCGCGTCGCCGAGCATCTTGTCGAACGCTTGCTGGCGCGCCTTCTCGCACAGCGACGTATAAAGCGTGATGTTGCCGCCGAAGAGGGTTTGCAGCGACGCGCCGAACGAGCCGACGATCGAGCGCGAGCGCACGATGATGCCCTGTGCGACGCCCAGCGAGCGGACGGTCGTGTGGCCGGGCAGGTCGAACGCGGTCGTGACGCGTTCGGGCGTGAGATCGCCGAACGAGCGGGAGATATCGGTCATGGCATTGCACCGTGTTGCTGAAGTGAACGAATGACGATTCTAGCCGGAACGGCAAACGGGCTCGCCCGGCTTCGAACGGGCGCGCCCGTGCCGCGCACCCGTTCCGCCGGACCCGGTCGTGGCCGGGTCAACGCTTGACGGTCGCGCTGCCGTTCCCGCCCAGATCGACCGCATACGCCAGCGCCAGCTTGCCGAACTTCAGCGCATGATTCGCCTGGCGATCCGAATTCTCCAGCGTGTCGTTCACGGTATGGATATACGGACTGTCGTTCTGGTCGGCCTCGAACGGGAACGACGCCGGATACCCTTGCGCATTCCACGACGCATGATCCGAGCACGCATACCCGCACTGCGACGTGCCGATCGCGAGTTCCGGCAGGTAGGTCTTCGCCAGGTTCGTCAGGTAGGTGTTCTGCGACGCGTTCGTGTAGTCGGTGATCAGGTAGATGTCCTTCGGATCGCCCTTGTAGTTCGTCATGTCGAGCTGCAGCACGCCGACCACGTTCGCATTTTGCGTACGGAACTGCTTCGCGATCGCTTTCGAGCCGAGCAGCCCGGCTTCCTCGGCTGCGTACCCGACGAACTTGATCGTCCGCTTCGGCTTGTAGTTGTTCGCCAGCAGCACGCGCAGCGCTTCGGTCAGGCTCGCGATGCCCGACGCATCGTCGTCCGCGCCGGGCGAGCGCGTGTTCTCCGTCGTGCGGCCGACCGTCGAATCGAGGTGGCCGCCCAGCACGATGGTGCCCGCGGCCGGATCGCTGCCGCGGATCGTCAGGATCACGGATTTCTGCGGGAAGCCCGTGTGCGTAAACTGCTCGACGGTGATGTCGGTGCGCGAACCCGCCAGCTGCTTCCACTGCAATGCAAGCCAGTCCGACGCGGCGACGCCGTGCGACGTCGTGTAGTAGCGGTTCGTGAAGCCGGACAGCGACGTGATCGTGCCGACGATGTTACTGGCCTGCAGTTGCTGGATCCACGTGCCGATCTGCGGCGCGTTCGATACCTTGTACACGGCGGTGGCCTGCTTCGCGAGCGTCGGCGGCAACGGCTGCAGTGCCTGGCGCGCGTCGTCGAACGAGTCGTGCACGACGTAGCCGGGCCCGTGGCCGCGCGTATGGTGGACGGCGTGGGCCAGCTCGCCGAGTCGCGAATCGTCGATTTCGACGACGTGAACGGTTTCGCGGCGCGCGGCGCCGTCGGCCGTCTTGCCGGCGTCGAGGGTCGTGCTGTATTGCGCGGTGGCGCTGGCGTCGATGCGTTGCAACTGGCGGAACGCCGTGTCGCCGAGGGTGATCCACACCGGCGTCGCATGCACGGCGGCGGTCAGCAGCATGCCGCCCAGCGCGGCGCTCAGGCGGGTCGGTTTCAGAGTAGGCATGTTCGATCTCGTGAGGATGGCGATGTCGAGGAAGAGGGCGCGCCGCAGGTCGTGCGATGCGCCCCCGCCTGCTGCGGAATTACGACTTCTTCGGTACGGTCACGCCGTACGTGCAACTCTGGTTGTACGCATTGCCGATCGCGGTGAGCTGCGCGCTGCTGTAGCCGAGTGCGGAGGCGGCCGTCAGCACGGCCTGCGCGGCGGCCTTCTGGTTGGTCGAGCTGTTGGTCATCGACAACCCCTTCAGGAACGCCTTGTCCATCGCCTGCGCACCGATCGCGTCGCGCGCGACGAGGTTGCACGAGGCCCAGTACTGGCCGGCCGTATGGATCTCCGCGCCGCGCGCCTGAGCATAGGTACGCCCGACGTTCCAGTTGGTCACGCGTCCGCCCCAGAACTCGTTGTGACCGTCCCAGTTGTAGACCCATTGGTACTGCGCATCCGACGGGCTCCACTGGTTGAAGTCGCGGCTGTACGCGGCGGCGAGATAGTCGCCGGTGCCTTCCGACAACCCTTCCTGCTGCGACAGGCCGCCGTTCGTCACCCAGTCGTGGATGCCGTGGCCGAGCTCGTGGATCACGACGTCCGCATCCTCCGCGTCGTCGACGCCGCCTTGCCCGAAGGTCAGCCGGCCGCTGCTCGACGAGTACGACGAGTTGTCGTCGCCCGATTCGCCGTGCGGGTCGTACTGCACGCCCCCTGTGTACTGGTACGGCATCGCCTTGATGCCGAGCGTCTGGTTCACGTAACGCAGGAACGTGTCGATGTGGAAGTACGTGTTCACGGCCTCGAAATACAGGTTGCCGCGCGCGAACTCGAACGCGGGCGTCGACTGCACGGGGCATGCCTTGTCGAGCGGCGCATCGAAATCGACGCAGGCGGCATACGGGCCCGACAGCGAGTAACGCCCACCCGACAGCGCAAGGTCCTTCAGCGTCACGCGCACGCGCGCGGCGGTGAGCTGCGACGAATCGGTGTCGTTGCTGTCCTTGTAGCCCGTGCTGCCGTAGCTGCTTTTGGTCGGCGACAGCGGGTCGGGCCGGAACACGAAGCCCGTGCCGTCGGTGGCGTAGAACGCCTTGTCCTCGGCGCGCAGCACTTCGCCGCTGCCCGAGTCGATCAGCAGTTCCCAATCGCCTTTCGGGCCGTCGTTCGGGCGGCCGCGCACTTTCCACACGATATGCGTGCCGGTCTTGTCGACGAAGGCGACGAGCTGCGCATCCAGATTCGTGAAGCCGCTCACGCCGAGATACGCGCGTGCGCGGTCGAGCGCCTGCTGCTGGTCGACGGCCTGCGACTTGCGCGACGTCGCGACCACGCCGTTGATCGTGTTGCTCGCGACGTACAGGATGCGGCCGTCCTTCGCGACCGTCACCGCGATATCGCTGCCGTACACGGGCAAGCCGGCTGCCTGCTGCTGCAGGCGCACGACGGTGAAGTCGGCATCGCTGCGCTCCGACGTAACGACGAGGCTCGCGAGCGCGGCCGCGTCGAGCCCGAGCTGCGTGGCCTGCGACGCGACGAAGTCGCGCGCGGTGGCGGCGGGCGTCGTGGCGGTCTTCTTCGCGCGATACGCGGGGTTGTACAGCGTGACGGCGACGCCGTCCGCGCGGAACTGCCCGGCGGCCGTATCGGCCTTGGCGGCCGGCGGCGCGACGCCGCGCGTCAGGCTTTCGCGCAGGCTCGTCGCTTGCGGATTCGAGACTTTCGTATCGGCCGCGGTGCCGCCGACGATGCCGAAACCGAGCGCGAGACCCAGGGCGAGCGGCAGTGCTTTGCGTGATGTCTGCATACGTGATCCTCATCTCAACGGTTGGACACGCCCGCGCGTTCGTGGCGCGCAGGCACGACACGGCCCGCGCGCCGGTTCGATGGAACCGGTGCGGCGAAGCGGTGTTGGGAGTGTCGACTGACTAAGGAACCCTAAATGTCAGGTCGAAAAGAAACGGGCGGGCGAAGAGCGGGGGGAGCGGACGAAGAAGCGAACGGCAGGCAGGTGCGGCGACGGCGAATCGAGCATCGTCATGTCATACCCCTCGGATCGGATCGATATCGGTTGATAGCCCACGTGGCGCCACGCGCGTCGAGATGCAGCACGCGTGTCGTTAGGCTGCCTATCTAACTTTTTTTGGTATGTTACAGAATATTTTCAACGACATTCCAATTTATTTTCGACGACCGCTTCGGTCCGTCGATCAATCGCCGGCATTGTTCAGCGAGCGGCGGGAAACGCTGCCGGAACGCGGAATACCACGCCGGATTGTGCTTAAAACCCGCGACGATCAGCGCGTCGCGCGCCGGTCGCTGCGCGGGCTCAAGCCGAATCGCGCGCGATATGTGCGCGAAAAATGCGACGGCGATTCGAACCCGCACGCGACGCAGACCGATGTGATGCTCATGTCGGTCTGCTGCAGCAGTTCACGGGCGCGATCGAGCCGCAGGTTCAGGTAGAAATGCGTCGGCGTGTCGTTCAGCGTCGCGCTGAACAGCCGTTCGAGCTGGCGCCGCGTGATCGAGACTTCCTGCGCGAGCGCATCGGAGCCGAGCGGGTTTTCCATGTGCCGCTGCATCGTGCCGATCACCTGGATCAGCTTGCGGTTGTGCACGCCGTAGCGTGCGGCGATCTCGAGCCGCTGGCTGTCCGAGCGCTGCCGGATCCGGCTGACGACGAACTGCTCGGAGATCGCCGCCGCGAGATCGGCGCCGTGCCGCCGCCCGATCAGGTCGAGCATCATGTCGATCGATGCGGTGCCGCCCGCGCACGTGATGCGCCGGTCGTCGATCTCGAACAGCTCCTGTGTCGCGTTCAGGCCGGGGTAGCGTTCGCGGAACGCGGCCAGTGCTTCCCAGTGCAGCGTGAGCGGTTGCGACGCGTCGAACAGCCCGGCTTCCGCGAGCACGAAACTGCCCGTGTCGATGCCGCCGAGCGTTGCCCCGTGACGGTGCTGGCGGCGCAGCCAGTCGCCGATCGCACGCGTGTAGCACACGAGCGGATCGAAACCCGCGACGACGAACACCGTATCGACCTTGTCGACATCCGCGCACGCGGCTTCGGCGGCGACCGGAATGCCGTTGCTGGCGGCGACGGGCGCGCCGTCGGCGCTGATCACGTGCCAGCGATAGAGCTCGGTGCGAAAGCGGTTCGCGACCCGCAGCGGCTCGACCGCGGACATGAAGCCGAGTGCGGAGAAGCCGGGCAGCAGCAGGAAGTGGAAATCCTCGGGCATCGGGGCAGGGGATGGTATCCGGTGGTCGTCGCGCATCGCACGGGGCGGCGAGCGGACGGGCATGCGCCGCGGCTGGTGCACATGCGCCGAACGGTCAGCGGGAGATTATCGCGGGTTTTGCGCGGCTTCAGCGCGTTTTTGCGCCACGCACGGACCGGCGCGCGGTGGTCGACGGCAACTCGCCGAACTGCGCCTTGTACGCGTTCGCGAAATGCCCGAGGTGGATGAAGCCCCAGCGCGCGGCCGCGTCGCTGATCGGCAGGTTGGCCTGCCGCGTATCGAGCAGCATCCGCCGTACTTGCGACAGGCGCAGCGAGCGTACGTAATGCAGCGGGCTGGTCTGCACGACCGACTGGAAGCTGTTCTGCATCGTGCGCCGGCTCACGCGCAATTGCGCGCACAGGCTCAGCACGTCGACCGGTGCTTCGGGATGGCCGATCACGTAGTCGTGCACGCGGCGCACGATGTCGGCGCGGCACGCGTGCGTGAGACGGTTCGACGGCTCGGGCATCCGGTACGTGAGGAGATCGACGAGCGCGTTGCCGATCTCGCCGCGCAGTTCGCGCTGCGCGCGTGCGTCGCGATAGGTATCGGGTGCCGACAGCACCCGCTCGAGTTGCGTGGCGATCTGCACGCTCGCGCGCATCAGCACGGCGGTGGGCATGTCGGCGACACCGCGCCGCAACGCGGCTTCGTCGAGGTGGACATCGGCTGCATCCTCGACCTGCTGCATCAGTTCGCCATCGGCGACGACGCCGATCAGCGACATGTCGTCGGGCGAATGCAGCTCGAACGGCGCACCGCCACGCGCCATCACTATCATGCCGCGGTCGATGCGCGCGCCGCCGAATGCGAACGCACCCGAGCCGGTGAGCGGCATGCCGAACACCGTATGGTCGTGCGGCAATCGTCCGCGCTGGATGATCCGGACGTTGGCGGTTTCCTGGAACAGCTGCACGCCATCCAGCACCGCATGCTTGACCGCGCTGCGATACGCGCCGGAGCCGATCTGGTCGTAGCGCTGGTTCCAGCCGCGCAGCGCCTCGGCATGCCGGTCCGCGTTGTCGAACCTCTCGTGGAACACGAACACAGCGCCTCCGGGTGCGTCGTTCAGGACCGCGCAAGATTAAACCGACCGCGCGGTCGGCGCAATAAGGGGGAGCGCTATTCCACGCGCATTTCTCAGAGGGTCGGAAGCTGCCGGCCGACGCGGCTTTCAGGCGGTTTTCCACTATCCCGAATCGGCACGCACGCGGTGCCGGTCCGGGTGCTGACCGGATTTATTGTCGAACTACAGTCGCCCCACATCACGTGATTCCCCAACTGGAGGCGACATGAGGACAAGGCGACGAACCGCGGTGCTCGCGGCGACGCTGGCGTTCGCGGCGGCATGGGCCGGAAGCGCGAACGCGACGGAAAAGCCGGAGGAACTGGTCGTGCAGAAGATGCCGCCGTGGCATCCGCACGAGGTCTATATCGTCGACATCTCGATGCCGTCGATGACCGACGGACGCATCTACGCGTACGACGCCGATGCGAAGAAGCTGCTCGGCCAGATCGACGGCGGCTTCGGCCCCGGCTTCGCGATCTCGCCCGATCACAGGACGAGCTTCGTCGCGACGACCTACTTCTCGCGCGGCTCGCACGGCACGCGCACCGACGTCGTCGAGATGACCGACAACACGACGCTCGATCACGCAGGCGAGATCGTGATTCCGGCGAAGCATGCGCAGCACGTGCCGTCGCCGTACAACACCGCGTTCAGCGCGGACGGCAAGCGGCTGTACGTCGCGAACATCACGCCGGCCGCATCGGTGACGGTGATCGACGCGGTGTCGAAGAAGGTGCTGTCGGAGATCGACACGGCGGCGTGCGTGCTCGCGTATCCGTCGGGCAACGACCGCTTCACCGCGCTGTGCGAAAGCGGCAAGGCGCTGACCGTCACGCTCGATGCGAACGGCAAGGAAACGAAGCGCGCGATGTCGGATGCATTCATCGACGTGGACAAGGATCCGGCGTTCGTGAACGCGTCGCGCTACAAGGGCGACTATCTGTTCACGACTTATGGCGGCAATGTGCGCAGCGCCGATTTCAGCGGCGACAAGCCGGCGTTCGGCAAGCCTTGGCCGCTGTTGACGGACGCCGAGCGTGCCGAAGGCTGGCGCCCGGGCGGCATGCAGCAGACGGCCGTGCAGGCGCGGCTGAACCGCTACTACGTGCTGATGCACAAGGGCGGCGACGGCTCGCACAAGGATCCCGGCACGCAGGTGTGGGTAGTCGACCTGAAGTCGAAGCAGCGCGTCGCGCGCTGGGATCTCGCGCAGCAGAAGGTCGATCCGCTCGTGTCGATCCAGGTCAGCGACGACGACAAGCCGCTGTTCTACGGGCTGACGGCGACGTCCGACCTGGTCGTGATGGATGCGCGCACGGGCAAGCTGCAGAACGTCGAGAAGCAAATCGGCAATACGTCGACGCTGCTCGTCAACCCGTGAGGCCGCGATGACGCTCGATCCTGTCCTTGCCACCAGCGCGCAGGCCGGCGCTGCCGTCGTCGTGCTGCTCGGCGCCTTCGCGAAGATGCGCCGGCCCGCCGCGTTCAGCCAGGCGCTCGCCGGCTACCGGCTGTTGCCCGATGCGCTGACCGCACCCGTCGCGTTCGCGATTCCGCTCGCGGAAGCCGTCGGCGCCGCGGCGCTGCTGTTTCCCGATACGCGCACGGCCGGCGCGATCGGCCTGATCGCGTTGCTCGTGGCCTTCGCCGCCGCGATTGCGATCAATCTCCTGCGCGGCCACACCGACATCGACTGCGGCTGTTCCGGCTTCGCGGCGGCGCGCGCGGACGCACCGCGCGGCATCGGCTGGCTGCACGTCGGGCGCGCGCTGCTGCTCGCCGCGCTGGCCGCGACCGCGCTCGTCGAACCGGGCGCACGCGCGGTCGTGTGGTTCGACTACCTGACGCTGTTCTTCTCCGTGCTGTTGATCGTCTGCGCGCTGCTCACCGTCGACGTGCTGCTCGCCAACGGTCCGCGCCTTTCCCACCTGAGGAATTCATGATGCAAACCGCTCTCACCGTTTCCACCGCCCTGCTGTGGGTGGCCGTCCTCGCGCTCGGCGCGATCTGCCTCGCGCTCGTGCGCCAGATCGGCATCCTGTACGAACGCATCATGCCGGCCGGCGCATTGATGATCGACAAGGGGCCGGCGGTCGGCGCGATCGCGCCGACGTTCGAACTGACCGACATTCGCGGCTCGCAGGTGAAGGTCGGCGGCATCGATGCATCGGGCAAGGCGACGCTGCTGTTCTTCCTGTCGCCGACGTGCCCCGTCTGCAAGAAGCTGCTGCCGCTGCTGCCGTCGCTGCAGGCGAGCGAATCGACGCCGGTGAACATCGTGCTCGCGAGCGACGGCGATGCAGACGAACACACGCGCTTCGCGCGCAAGCACGACCTCGGGCGCTTCCCGTACGTGCTGTCGCAGGAACTCGGCCTCGCATACCAGATCGGCAAGCTGCCGTACGCGGTGCTGCTCGACGAAACCGGCACGGTGCGTGCGAAGGGGCTCGTCAACACGCGCGAGCATCTCGAGAGCCTGTTCGAAGCGAAGGAGCGCGGCGTCGCATCGCTGCAGCAGTTCGTGCACGGCGATCACAGTCACGACGCGCACGCGCAGCACGCATGACCGGCCGACTGTCTTTCAACGTCAAGGGAGAACAACGACATGGGCCTGTTTGATTCATGGTTCGAGCGGTCGGCGCGCGGCGTCGCGCAGCATAGTTCGCGGCGCAGCGCGATGGCGAAGCTCGGCAAGGTGCTGGTGGGATCGGCGATGCTGCCGCTGCTGCCCGTCGATCGCACCGCGTATGCGGCCGAAGCGGCGTCCGGCGCCGCCGCATCGGGAGCAAGCGACGACCCGATGAGCTGCGACTACTGGAAATACTGCGCGATCGACGGCTGGCTGTGCAGTTGCTGCGGCGGCACGTCGAGCAGTTGCCCGCCGGGCACGACGCCTTCGCCGATCACGTGGATCGGCACGTGCCGCAATCCGCACGACGGTTCGGACTACATCGTGTCGTACAACGATTGCTGCGGCAAGACGTCGTGCGGAAAGTGCTTCTGCAATCGCAACGAGCGCGAGAAGCCGCTGTACAAGCTGTCGCTGAACAACGACATCAACTGGTGCATGGCCAACGGAAATTCGAACTATCACTGTTCGGTTTCGGTTCTGCTGGGAGCGGCAAAACAATGAAAGGGAAGCAAGCGGGAAAGATTGCCGTCGCATGCATGACGGCCGTGGCGGCCTTCGCGTTGGCGGGCGCCGCCGGCGCGCAGGAAACCGTGCATTACCCGGCCGGCAAGAGCCTGTTCGACGCGCAGTGCGCGGTGTGCCACCAGGCGGGCGGCAGGGGGCAGGACGGCCTCGCGCCGCCGCTGACCAGGTATCCGGGCAAGTACGCGACGGCCGAGCCGGGGCGCGCGCAACTGGTCGCGACGCTGCTGCACGGGATGTTCGGCGAGATCAAGGTGGACGACAAGCGCTACAACTTCAAGATGCCGTCGTTTGCGAGCGCGAGCGATGACGACATCGCGCACGTGCTCAACTACGTCGTATTCGATCTCAATGCGCAGCACGGCGACGCGAAGCCGTTCACGGCGGCGGAGATCCGTGCGGCGCGCGCGAAGGCGATGGACGGCACGGCCGTTCATGCGCAACGCGAAGTCGTCATCAAGGGGCTCGGCCTGTGAAGCGCGCCTGCGCGTCCCGTGTCGGCGACGCGGCGCCGCGCACGCGGTGCGCGGTGTCGTCGCGGCTCGTCGGCAGCCTGTCGCGTCGCCTGGCGTCGCTGCTGATGCTTGCCGGGGCGGTCGTCAGCCTGAGCGCGGCACCTGCGCATGCCGAAGGTCAGGCCGATGCGGCGCTCGCGCGGCAGCACTGGGTGCTCAACTGCATGGGCTGCCACACGGCGACGGGCGGCGGCATCTCCGGCAAGGTGCCGCCGCTCGCCAACTCGCTCGGCTATTTCACGCATCTGCCGGCCGGGCGCGAGTACGTGATGCGCGTGCCCGGCGCGTCGAACTCGGCGCTGTCGGACCAGGATCTGGCCGACGTGCTCAACTGGGTGCTCACGACGATGAACCACGACGCGCTGCCGCGCGACTTCAAGCCTTATACGGCCGCCGAAGTCGCCGCGCACCGCCGTCCCGCCATTTCCGACGTCGCGACCGTGCGCGCCGGCCTCGTTCGCGCGTTGCAGGCACGCGGGATCGACGGCGTCGCCGATCGCTACTGACCGACCCATTCAGGAAATCGAGGAATCAAGAAGATGGAGACGAACGAACATTTCCCGCTGCTCGACGCCACGCGCGCGTTTCTCGCGAAGCCGAAGAAAATGCTGATCGGCGCCGAGTGGTGCGATGCGGCGTCGGGCCGCCGGCTCGACGTCGTGAACCCGGCCGACGGCACCGTGCTCGCGCATGTGCCCGAAGCGGACGAGCATGACGTGCAGCAGGCCATCGCCGCCGCACGGCGCGCATTCGACGCGGGGCCGTGGCGCTCCGCGAAGACCACCGACCGCGCGCGCCTGCTGCTGGCGCTGGCCGACCTGATCGACGCGAATGCGCGCGAGCTGGCCGAAATCGAGTCGCTCGACAACGGCAAGCCGGTGACGGTGGCGCAGGGGCTCGATGTCGCGATGGCCGCGCAGTGCTTCCGCTACATGGCCGGCTGGGCGACGAAGATCGAAGGCAGCGTGATCGATGCGGGCATGCCGTACTTGCCGGACAGCGAGATCTTCACCTATACGCGCAAGGAACCCGTCGGCGTCGTCGGCGCGATCATTCCGTGGAATTTCCCGCTGCTGATGGCGGCGTGGAAGCTCGCGCCCGCGCTGGCCACGGGCTGCACCGTGGTGCTGAAACCCGCCGAAGATACGCCGCTCAGCGCATTGCGACTGGGCGAGCTGATTCAGGAGGCCGGTTTCCCGGTCGGCGTCGTCAATATCGTCACCGGCTACGGTCACACGGCCGGCGCCGCGCTGTCGCGCGATCCGCGTATCGACAAGATCGCGTTCACGGGCTCGACGCAGACGGGCAAGACGATCGGCCACGCGGCGCTCGACAACATGACGCGGATGTCGCTCGAACTCGGCGGGAAGTCGCCGGTGATCGTGCTGCCCGACGTCGATCCCGACAAGGCCGCACTGGGCGTGGCGAACGCGATCTTCTTCAACCAGGGGCAGGTGTGCACGGCCGGGTCGCGCGCATACATCCATTCGAAGGTGTTCGACGACGTGATCGAACGCGTCGCGAAGATCGCCGCGAGCCTGAAGATCGGCCCGGGGATGGATCCGTCGACGCAGATCGGCCCGCTCGTCTCGGCGAAGCAGCGCGAGCGCGTGTGCGCCTATATCGACTCGGGTTTCGGCGAGGGCGCCCGTGCCGCCGCGGGCGGCCGCGCGATCGACGGCCCCGGCTTCTTCGTCGAACCGACCGTGCTGATCGATACGACGCAGGCGATGCGCGTCGTGCGCGAGGAGATCTTCGGGCCGGTGCTCGTCGCGATGCCGTTCGACGATGTCGAGACGGCCGTGCAGCTCGCCAACGACACGCCTTACGGTCTCGGCGCGAGCATCTGGTCGAACGATCTTTCTGCGATTCACAAGCTGATCCCGCGTATCGCGGCCGGCACGGTGTGGGTCAACTGCCACTCGCTGCTCGACAACGCGATGCCGTTCGGCGGGATGAAGCAGTCGGGTTTCGGTCGCGAACTCGGCCGCGCGGTGATCGACCAGTACACGGAAAGCAAGTCGGTGATGATGAACTACGCATGAGCGCAGCGGTGCGCGCGTGCGCTTCGTCGAGCTGCCGGTCGAGCCGGCGGTGCTGGCGGACGCGTTCGTGCCGGTCATCGGGGAACAAAAAAAAACGCCAACCCGGAACGGGCTGGCGTTTCGCCTGGCGATGACCGGTATCAGAACTGGTTCATCGTGTTGTCCTTGCCTGCCGCCTTCAGCGCGGCTTCGCCGCTGAAGTATTCCTTGTGATCGTCACCGATGTCCGAGCCGGACATGTTCTGGTGCTTCACGCAGGCGATGCCCTGACGGATTTCCTTGCGCTGCACGCCGGCCACGTAGCCCAGCATGCCCTGGTCGCCGAAGTATTCCTTGGCCAGGTTGTCGGTCGACAGCGCGGCGGTGTGGTACGTCGGCAGCGTGATCAGGTGATGGAAGATACCTGCTTCACGCGATGCATCGGCCTGGAACGTGCGGATCTTCTCGTCGGCCAGCGCTGCCAGTTCCGTCTCGTCGTATTCCACGCTCATCAGCTGCGCACGGTCGTAGGCCGACACGTCCTTGCCTGCTGCCTTCAGCGCGTCGTACGCCTGCTGGCGGAAGTTCAGCGTCCAGTTGAACGACGGGCTGTTGTTGTACACCAGCTTCGCGTTCGGGATGACCTTGCGGATCTCGCTGACCATGCCGCCGATCTGGGCGATATGCGGTTTTTCGGTTTCGATCCACAGCAGGTCGGCGCCGTTTTGCAGCGACGTGATGCAGTCGAGCACGCAGCGCGCTTCGCCCGTGCCGGCGCGGAACTGGAACAGGTTGCTCGGCAGGCGCTTCGGACGCAGCAGCTTGCCGTCGCGCTTGATGACGACGTCACCGTTGCCCAGTTGGTCGGCCGACAGCTCTTCGCAGTCGAGGAACGCGTTGTACTGGTCGCCGAGGTCGCCCGGCGTGCTGGTCACGGCGATCTGCTTGGTCAGGCCGGCGCCGAGCGAGTCGGTGCGGGCCACGATGATGCCGTCGTCCACGCCCAGTTCCAGGAACGCGTAGCGGATCGCGCGGATCTTCGCGAGGAAGTCCTCGTGCGGCACGGTGACCTTGCCGTCCTGGTGGCCGCACTGCTTCTCGTCGGACACCTGGTTTTCGATCTGGATGCAGCATGCGCCTGCTTCGATGAACTGCTTGGCCAGCAGGTACGTGGCTTCCGCGTTGCCGAAGCCGGCGTCGATGTCGGCGATGATCGGCACGACGTGCGTCACGTGGTTGTCGATCTTGTCCTGGATCGCGGCCTTCGCGGCAGCGTCCTTGGCGGCGTCCAGCTCGCGGAACAGGCCGCCCAGTTCCCGGGCGTCGGCCTGGCGCAGGAACGTGTACAGCTCGCGGATCAGCGCGCTGACCGAAGTCTTTTCGTGCATCGACTGGTCCGGCAGCGGGCCGAACTCGGAGCGCAGCGCAGCGACCATCCAGCCGGACAGATACAGGTAGCGGCGTTCGGTGCTGTTGAAGTGCTTCTTGATCGAGATCATCTTCTGCTGGCCGATAAAGCCGTGCCAGCAACCCAGCGACTGCGTGTACTTGGCCGGATCGGCATCATAGGCGGCCATGTCGGCACGCATGATCTTCGCGGTGTACTTGGCGATGTCCAGGCCCGTCTTGAACTTGTTCTGGGCACGCATGCGGGCGGCGTACTCGGGGCTGATCGCATTCCACGCGCTGCCGTGGTTTTCCTTCAAACCGGCAACTGCCTTGATGTCGTCTTGATACTGGGCCATGTCAATCTCCTGGGAGCAAAGCGCGTTTGAGTAACTGGTTGAGCGTGCCCGCTACGTCTGTCGAAGCGAACTGCATGGGATAAATAGTAACGCCGCTCGTCGGGCTTTCGGCGATGTCTTATATAAGACATAAGACATTATTTTTGCTTGATTTTCAATGGGTTACGTCGTGATTTTTGCGATGTAAAACATGTTTTCAAGCGACGAAAAGGCGGCGGCGCGGGAATTCGACGTGGATTCCGCAATACGAAACGCGCTTTCGGCTGCTGGAGACCGGGCCAGCTTCACATGTGCTCGTGACACCCGTTCGTCGGTGCGGCGCGAGCAGCGCGGGCCCGAAGCCGCACCGGCACCCCGTTCGTGACCGGCAGAAGCGAAGGCGTCGCGCCGCATGTGGACAAGCCAGATCAATCGGGAATTCGCATGAAATCCCCACCTGGCAAGCCTCTCAAGAAACCTAGTGGTTTCCACTCATAGTCGCAAATAGTCAAGAACAGGTCGCCGCCGGTCTTCTTGCGGCCAATATGGCTCGTTACTTTTACTCCCACGATGCAGGCCGGGCACACCCCGCGTACCGGCTGCCGCGAGTCCAACCGGGAGGATACGAACCATGAAGTCGACGAAGATCGCCGCGCTTGCCGCGGCCGTGCTGGCGACCGGCGCGTTCACGCACACAGCGCTTGCCGAAACGGATGCCGCGACCTGCCGCACCGTGCGTTTCGCGGATATCGGCTGGACCGACATCACGTCGACCACGGCGCTCGCGTCGACCGTGTTCGAGGCGCTCGGCTACAAGCCGACCACGACGATCGCGTCGGTGCCGATCTCGTTCGCCGGCCTGAAGAGCAAGCAGCTCGACGTGTCGCTCGGCTACTGGTGGCCCGTGCAGCAGAAGCAGCTCCAGCCGTTCCTCGACAGCAAGTCGATCAACGTCGTCGAACCGCCGAACCTGTCGGGCGCGAAGGCGACGCTCGCGGTGCCGAGCTACGAATACCAGGCCGGCCTGAAGACCTTCGAGGACATCGCGAAGCACCGCGCGGAACTCGACGGCAAGATCTACGGGATCGAGCCGGGCAGCAGCGCGAACGCGACGATCCAGAAGATGATCGACACGAACCAGTACGGGCTCGGCGGCTTCAAGCTCGTCGAATCGAGCGAAGCCGGGATGCTGGTGACGGTCGAGCGCGCGGTCCGCGAGAAGAAGTGGGTCGTCTTCCTCGGCTGGGAGCCGCATCCGATGAACATCCAGCTGAGCATGAACTACCTGTCCGGTGGCGACGCGGCGTTCGGGCCGAATTACGGCGAAGCGCGCGTGTACACGCTCACCGCCCCCGACTTCATTTCACGCTGCCCGAACGCCGGCAAGCTCGTCACGAACCTGCGCTTCTCGACGCAGCTCGAGAACCAGCTGATGCAGTCGGTGATGAGCAAGACGAAGCCGGCCGACGCCGCGAAGGCGTACCTGAAGAAGAACCCGCAGGTGCTCGATCCGTGGCTCGCGGGCGTCAAGACGTTCGACGGCAAGGACGGGCTGCCGGCCGTGAAGGCGTATCTCGGCCTGTGACGGCCCGCGCGCCGCACCCGGCGCGCCCCGACGAAACCCCCGCAATGCGACCCAACCCGATTCAAACGAGGCAACCAGCATGAACCACGAAGTCATCATCACCTGCGCCGTCACCGGCGCCGGCGATACGGTCGGCAAGCACCCGGCGATTCCGGTCACGCCGAAGGAGATCGCGGCCGCCGCGATCGAGGCCGCGAAAGCCGGCGCGACGGTGGCGCACTGCCACGTGCGCGATCCGCAGACGGGGCGCGGCAGCCGCGACCCGAACCTGTACCGCGAAGTGGTCGACCGCATCCGCTCGGCCGACGTCGACGTGATCATCAACCTGACAGCCGGCATGGGCGGCGATCTCGAGATCGGCCCGGGCGAGGACCCGATGCGTTTCGGCAAGGGCACCGACCTGGTCGGCGGCCTCACGCGCCTCGCGCACGTCGAGGAACTGCTGCCCGAAATCTGCACGCTGGACTGCGGCACGCTGAATTTCGGCGACGGCGACTATATCTACGTATCGACGCCCGCGCAGTTGCGCGCCGGCGCGAAGCGCATCCAGGAACTCGGCGTGAAGCCGGAGCTGGAGATTTTCGACACGGGCCATCTGTGGTTCGCGAAGCAGTTGCTGAAGGAAGGGCTGCTCGACGATCCGCCGTTGTTCCAGCTGTGCCTCGGCATTCCGTGGGGCGCGCCGGCCGACACGGGCACGATGAAGGCGATGGTCGACAACCTGCCGCCGGGTGCGCACTGGGCCGGCTTCGGGATCGGCCGCATGCAGATGCCGATGGTCGCGCAGGCGATGCTGCTCGGCGGCCACGTGCGTGTCGGCCTCGAAGACAACATCTGGCTCGATCGCGGCGTGCATGCAACCAACGGCACGCTCGTCGAGCGCGCGCGCGAGATCGTCGAACGGCTCGGCGGCCGCGTGCTGACGCCGGCCGAAGGCCGCCGCAAGCTCGGCTTGCCCGCACGTGGCGAGCGTCCGCTCGAACGCCGTGCGGCCGCCGAGTTCGCGTGAGCGGATTTACCGACTGATCGATATGACGCGGCGGCACGCACGGGCGCGGCCGCCCACCGATTTCCCCTGATTTGAAGGATGCGTTGACATGGCTGTGAAGACCGACATCAAGACGTTCGCCGCCATCGGCACCGGCGTGATCGGTAGCGGATGGATTTCCCGCGCGCTCGCGCACGGTCTCGACGTGGTCGTCTGGGACCCCGCGCCGGGCGCGGAAGAGCGGCTGCGCGCGAACGTCGCGAACGCATGGCCCGCGCTCGAACGCGTCGGCCTCGCGCCGGGCGCCGATCCCGCGCGGCTGCGTTTCGTATCGACGATCGAGGCGTGCGTCGCCGATGCGGATTTCATCCAGGAAAGCGCGCCCGAGCGCGAGGCGCTGAAGCTCGAACTGCACGAGCAGATCAGCCGTGCGGCGAAGCCCGACGCGATCATCGCGTCGTCGACGTCGGGGCTGCTGCCGACGGATTTCTACGCACGGGCGACGCATCCGGAGCGCTGCGTGGTCGGCCATCCGTTCAATCCCGTCTACCTGCTGCCGCTCGTCGAAGTGCTCGGCGGCGCGCGCACGTCGCCGGAAGCGGTCGAGGGCGCGATGGAGATCTATCGCAAGCTCGGCATGCGGCCGCTGCACGTGCGCAAGGAAGTGCCGGGCTTCATCGCGGATCGCCTGCTCGAAGCGTTGTGGCGCGAGGCGCTGCACCTCGTCAACGAAGGCGTCGCGACGACCGGCGAGATCGACGATGCGATCCGCTTCGGCGCGGGCATCCGCTGGTCGTTCATGGGCACGTTCCTGACCTACACGCTCGCCGGCGGCGACGCGGGCATGCGACACTTCATGCAGCAATTCGGCCCCGCGCTCGAACTGCCGTGGACGAAGCTGGTCGCGCCCACGTTGACCGACGCCTTGATCGACAGCGTCGTCGAAGGCACGACCGAACAGCAGGGCACGCGCAGCATCAAGGAACTCGAGCGCTATCGCGACGAGTGCATCACCGAGGTGCTGAAGTCGATCGCCGCGGTGAAGGCGCGGCACGGGATGCGATTCGAAGACTGAGGACGAGAGACGATGACGGGCGATACCCCGCTGACGATTTACCGCGACGTGGTGCGGCCCGAATGGGTCGACTACAACGGCCACCTGCGCGATGCGTTCTATCTGCTGATCTTCAGCTTCGCGACCGATGCGCTGCTGGATCGCATCGGCCTCGACGACGCCGCGCGCCGCGAGCGGGGCCGCTCGGTCTACACGCTCGAAGCGCACGTGAACTATCTGCACGAGATCAAGGAGGGCACGCAGGTGCGCGTCGATGCGCGCGTGCTCGCGCACGACGCGAAGCGGCTGCACCTGTACCTCGAGCTGTTTGCGGACAGGCATGACGATGCGGTATCGGCGAGCGAGCAGATGCTGCTGCACGTCGATACGCGCGACGGCGCGAAGTCGGCGCCGTTCGACGACGACGTGGCCGCACGCGTGGCCGAGCTGCATGCATTGCAGCGCGATTGCGCCGCGCCCGCGTATGCGGGCCGCGTGATCGGCCTGCCGCCGCGCCGCTAGCGGGCGCGAACTTTCAACCGCGGAGCGCACACGATGCTCGAACCGGAAATCGCGGCGTTCGTTGCAGCCGTCGACGCGTGGTATCCGGCCGACGCGGCGGCGCGCTCGCCCGACGAGCAGCGCCGCCTCTACGACCGCTTCGCGGCCGAATGGACACCGGCCGCGCTGCCGGCCGGCATCGTGCAGCAGGACGCCGTCTGGCATGCGCCCGACGGCCGCGCGATCGCGCTGCGGCGCTACACGTCCGCGCATGGCACGCCGCGCGGCACGGTGCTGTTCTTTCATGGCGGCGGCTTCGTCGTCGGCTCGCTCGACAGTCATGCACTGATCACCGCGCAACTGGCGGCCGATACGGGGCTCGACGTGATCGCGGTCGACTACCGGCTCGCGCCCGAGCATCGCGCGCCGGCCGCGCTGGAAGATTGCCTGGACGTCACGCGCGCCGCGCGCGACGCACGCTGGCCGTTCGGGCCGTGCGTGCATCCGCTGACGCTCGCGGGCGACAGCGCGGGCGGCATGCTCGCGGCGGCGGTGGCCACCGCGTTGCGCGAGGCGGGCGAAGGCGGTGTCGACGGCATCGCGCTCGTCTATCCGATGCTCGGATTCGAGCCGCAATCGCCCGCGCGCGAAACGGAAGCGCATGCGCCGATGCTGACGCTCGACGACGTCCATCGGTATCGCGCACTGTATTGGGAAGGCGGCCTGTCCGACGCGCTGGGCGACGGCAACCCGCTGCTGCGCGCGTCGGTGCCGCTCGCGGCTTCGCGTTTCGACAGCCTGCCGCCCGTGCTCGCGATCGGCGCGGAACACGATCCGCTGCGCGACGATGCGCGCGTGTACGTCGAACGGATTCGCGCGGCCGGCGGTGCCGCGCACTACTGGATGGGAGAGGGGCTGGTGCACGGCTGCTGGCGCGCGCTCGGAACGAGTCCGCAGGCGGCGCGGCTGCACCGGACGGTCGGCGGGTTTCTGCTCGCACCACAGGCGTAGCGGGCGTTTCCGGGAGGCAACGATGCAGGCAGTGCAACACCGTATCGAGGACTGGCGGACGTTTTCGGCCGATGCGGCCATTGCGGCCGCGACGATTGGCGACGGCGCGGTGGACGTCGAGTGGAGCGACACGCGACGATCGCCGTTTCATTTCGACTGGCTGCGCGACAACTGCGCGTGTTCCGCCTGCGTGCATGCCGTCACGCGCGAGCAGGTGTTCGAGATCGCCGACGCGCGCGAGGATCTCTCCGCGCTCACGGTGCACGTCGAAACCGACGGCGCGCTGCATGTCGAGTGGAACGACGGACATCGCAGCGCGTGGTCGCCGGGCTGGTTGCGCGCGCATGCGTATGACGATGCGTCGCGTGCGGAGCGCCAGGCCGCGCACGGGCGGCACGTGTGGGCCGGCGACGATGCGACGGCCATCGGCGTGTTCGCGTGGTGCGACGTGATGGAGGACGACCGCGCCTTGCTCGCGTGGCTCGCCGCGTTGCAGCGCACGGGGCTGACGCTCGTCGAAGGCGTGCCGGCCGAGCGTGGCCGTGTCGACGAAATCGCGCGCCGCGTCGGCCTGATCCGCGAGAGCAATTTCGGCGTGCTGTTCGACGTCGAATCGAAGCCGCGCCCGGACAGCAATGCGTATACGTCGCTGAACCTGCCGCCGCATACCGATCTGCCGACCCGCGAGTTGCAGCCGGGCGTGCAGTTCCTGCATTGCCTCGCGAACGACGCGACCGGCGGCGACAGTGTGTTCCTCGACGGCTTTGCGCTTGCGGATGCGCTGCGGCGCGAGCATCCGGCCGATTTTGACCGGCTCGCGTCAACGCCGTTCGAGTTCTGGAACAAGAGTGCGAACAGCGATTACCGCTGCTCGGCGCCGGTGATCGGGCTCGATGCAAGCGGCAACGTCACCGAGGTGCGTGTCGCGAACTTCCTGCGCGGGCCGCTCGATGCGCCGGCCGGCTCGGTCGCGGCCGTCTATCGTGCGTACCGGCGGTTCCTCGCGCTGGCGCGCGAGCCGCGCTTTCGCGTGCAGCGCCGGCTGCGGGCGGGCGATATGTGGGCGTTCGACAACCGGCGCGTGCTGCATGCGCGCACCGAGTTCGATCCGTCTACCGGCCGCCGGCATCTGCAGGGCTGCTATGTCGATCGCGACGAACTGCTGTCGCGGTGGCGGGTGTTGTCGCGTTCGGTGCCCGCCGCGGCCGCGCCGCGCTGACGGGCGTGCCCGGCTTCATCCTGCCCGCACGCATACCTCGCAGATGATGAAAAAGCGCCCGGACGCCAGGCGCCCGGGCGAAGCCACCCGTTGTCGGGCGGCGGAGGTATGCGTTTCATAAAAAAGGACGAGCCCCGCAAGGGGGCTCGTCCTGACTTTGCTGCTTCATCGCGCGACGCGCGGCGCCCGCCGAGGGCGCATCGGCTTACTGGCCGAAGAAGATCGAGTCGCGGGCGTTCGACGATGCAGCCGGGGCGCCCGAGTGGACGGCCGGAGCCGGTTGTGCGCCGTAGCCGCTGGTGTCGGCACCATGAACGCGCGCTTCGGCGCTCTGGATGTCGTTCGGGTAGTACGGGCTCGACAGGCCCGGCTTGTAGCCGGCTTTTTCGAGCTGAACCAGTTCGTTGCGCACTTGAGCGCGGGTCACGGTGCTTTGGGCGAATGCGCCAAACGAAGCGGACAGGGCGGCAGCGGCAACGACTGCGGAAACGAGCGATTTCATGATGACCTCCGGTGTTTTATTGAGTTCGCTCTTGACACCATGTCTTAAGCGATTGATCAAATCTTAGTCATCGGAGGGTTCAGGGTAAACGCTGATTTTGACGATAAATTGTTTCCTGCGTGGTAACAGTGGCGCGTCGAATCAGGCTTTCAACCGGCTTTCTTTTCGGTTGATGTAATAAGTATGAGGAATGTTGCGGCGGGCGATGCGCGGTTCAGTGCGCCTCGGCCGCCGTGTCGAACGGCCGGCCCGGCGGGCGTCCGGCCGGCGCGCCCGCGCTGAGGAAGCGCACGCCCGTCGCGGCTTCCGATGCTA
>NZ_JAAGPP010000414.1:0-302 GCF_017104975.1 Burkholderia sp. Ac-20344 | reverse complement strand
AGATGCCGCCTATCACCTGGCGACAAGCAGTCAATCAGTTCGCCATTCTGTTCGGCGAGCGATTCACCGCCGCCATCAGCTGAGATTCTTTAACCGACCTCAGCACACGAAATTCCTGACACGTCCCGGCCCGAGGTTGCTCATCGTCGACGAGATCGGCTATCTGCCGCTCTCCGGGGATCAGGCTAGCCACTTCTTCCAGATCGTCGCCAAGCGCTACGAGCGCGGGTCGATGATCCTGACCAGCAACCTTCCGTTTGCGCAGTGGGACGAAACCTTCGGCGGCAACACCACACTGACTG
>NZ_JAAGPP010000413.1:0-331 GCF_017104975.1 Burkholderia sp. Ac-20344 | reverse complement strand
CTGAAGTCGGACACCTACGGCGGCTCGTTCCTGTATCACATGGACAACAACCAGGTGGTGGTCGGCTTCGTGGTGGGCTTGGGCTACACGAACCCGTACCTGTCGCCGTTCGAGGAATTCCAGCGCTACAAGACGCACCCGTCGATCCGCGCGTTCCTGGAAGGCGGCAAGCGCGTGTCGTACGGCGCGCGCGCGATCACGGCCGGCGGGCTGCTGTCGCTGCCGAAGACGGTGTTCCCGGGCGGCGCGCTGATCGGCGACGACGCGGGCTTCCTGAACGCATCGCGGATCAAGGGCAGCCACGCGGCGATCAAGACCGGCATGCTGGCGG
>NZ_JAAGPP010000412.1:0-337 GCF_017104975.1 Burkholderia sp. Ac-20344 | reverse complement strand
TCGCGGCCATGTGGCAGCGCCAATGGGAACAGGTGATTCCCTTCTTCGCCTATCCGCCCGAGGTGCGTCGAATCGTATATACGACCAACGCCATCGAGAGCATGCACATGCAGTTGCGCAAGATCGTCAAGAATCGCGGCCACTTCCCGAGCGACGAAGCCGCCAGCAAACTGCTGTTTCTGGCCTTGCGCAACATCGAAAAGGATTGGAAGATGCCGCCTATCACCTGGCGACAAGCAGTCAATCAGTTCGCCATTCTGTTCGGCGAGCGATTCACCGCCGCCATCAGCTGAGATTCTTTAACCGACCTCAGCACACGAAATTCCTGACACGTCCC
>NZ_JAAGPP010000411.1:0-356 GCF_017104975.1 Burkholderia sp. Ac-20344 | reverse complement strand
GCCTGACGATTACCTACTTTCACACGGGAATCCGCACTATCATCGGCGTAGAGTCGTTTCACGGTCCTGTTCGGGATGGGAAGGGGTGGGACCGACTCGCTATGGTCATCAGGCAAAGAGGGTTGTTCTGCTGGCTTGGCCAACAGAACCAATCTTGGAAGAAGCAGTAATCTTGAGTTGTGTGTATCACACACGAGAATCCAACCAATCCGACGCGCTGTTATCAGCGCGAGACAGACTTGTTATAGGATCAAGCCTTACGGGCAATTAGTATCAGTTAGCTGAACGCATTACTGCGCTTACACACCTGACCTATCAACGTCCTGGTCTCGAACGACCCTTCAAGGAGGTCTAGC
>NZ_JAAGPP010000410.1:0-372 GCF_017104975.1 Burkholderia sp. Ac-20344 | reverse complement strand
TGGGGACTAGATCCCCTTGAAGGGTCGTTCGAGACCAGGACGTTGATAGGTCAGGTGTGTAAGCGCAGTAATGCGTTCAGCTAACTGATACTAATTGCCCGTAAGGCTTGATCCTATAACAAGTCTGCCTTGTAGATCGGCGCCGTGCGCAAGCACCGGCCGCGATCCAAAGCGACAAGTTGGATTCTCGTGTGTGATACACACAACTCAAGATTACTGCTTCTTCCCAGATTGGTTGTGCTGCAAAGCCAGCGCAACAACCCTCTTTGCCTGATGACCATAGCGAGTCGGTCCCACCCCTTCCCATCCCGAACAGGACCGTGAAACGACTCTACGCCGATGATAGTGCGGATTCCCGTGTGAAAGTAGGTA
>NZ_JAAGPP010000409.1:0-401 GCF_017104975.1 Burkholderia sp. Ac-20344 | reverse complement strand
GCCTTCGCGAGCTGGATCGCGATCGAGCCCACACCGCCCGCGCCGATCGACGACCCGCAAGCCTTGCTCGACGTGGAGCTGCCGCAGCCCGTGCCGGGCCCGCGCGACCTGCTCGTGAAGGTCGAGGAGATTTCCGTGAACCCGGTGGACACCAAGGGGCGCGCGCCGAAGCCGCAGGTCGAGGACACCCCGCGCTGGCTCGGCCGGGACGCGGCCGGTGCGCGGGGTGCGGTCCGGCCGCGACGCGGTCGCGATCACGTGCAGCTTGCCGAGCGCCTTCGCGAGCTGGATCGCGATCGAGCCCACACCGCCCGCGCCGATCGACGACCCGCAAGCCTTGCTCGACGTGGAGCTGCCGCAGCCCGTGCCGGGCCCGCGCGACCTGCTCGTGAAGGTCGAGG
>NZ_JAAGPP010000408.1:0-509 GCF_017104975.1 Burkholderia sp. Ac-20344 | reverse complement strand
CGTCGAGCAGCAAGGAAAACTGCCTTCGCCACTGGGAATTCATCCGCCGCTACATGGAAGAAGGGCCGCGCGCCGTACTTAACGCGCCCGGACTAGATCTTTATCTCCCGATCGCCGACAAGCGCGAGACGTTGTACCAGGGCTGGATACAACTGGTTTCGCACGATGCCTGGAATCCGGTCTTCAAATGGCTGATGTTTCCGTTCCACGTGCTGTTCTTCATCGGCCGTCTGGTGCACCGCGCCACGAGCAAGGTGCCGAAATGGCCTGCGGATGTGGAAGCCGAATGCCGCATTGAACTGGGCGACCCGTACGTGCGCGATTCGAGTCTGAATCCGCCGGGATTTCAATAACCGACCGTTCAGGCAAATACTCGAATGATCGAAGCGAAATCGAGCCAGGCGCAGGCCGAGCAGGCGAAGCAGGAAGCCGCGCCGAAGCTGTTGCCGGATTCGGTGGCGGACGTGCTGACGCAGATCGCGGGTCCGTTGTCGAGAGTGCTGCGAGAG
>NZ_JAAGPP010000407.1:0-510 GCF_017104975.1 Burkholderia sp. Ac-20344 | reverse complement strand
GCGTGCCGACCTACCCGGACGCCGGCCGCTTCTGGAAGATGATCGGCGACCACAAGGTCACCGTGTTCTACACCGCGCCGACCGCGATCCGCTCGCTGATCAAGGCGGCCGAAGCCGACGACAAGGTGCATCCGAAGAGCTACGACCTGTCGAGCCTGCGCATCATCGGCACGGTCGGCGAGCCGATCAATCCGGAAGCGTGGATGTGGTATCACAAGCACGTCGGCCAGGCGCGCTGCCCGATCGTCGACACGTGGTGGCAGACGGAAACCGGCGGCCACATGATCACGCCGCTGCCGGGCGCGACGCCCACCGTGCCCGGTTCGTGCACGCTGCCGCTGCCGGGCATCATGGCCGCGGTGGTCGACGAGACGGGCCAGGATGTGCCGAACGGGCAAGGCGGCATCCTCGTCGTCAAGCGCCCGTGGCCCGCGATGATCCGCACGATCTGGGGCGACCCGGAGCGTTTCAAGAAGAGTTATTACCCGGAAGAACTCGGCGGCACGCTCT
>NZ_JAAGPP010000406.1:0-522 GCF_017104975.1 Burkholderia sp. Ac-20344 | reverse complement strand
TCTCGTCGACGATCAACAGGCTGTTACGGGCGAGGAAACGCACGCGCTGTGCGAGGTTGCCCTCCCGCTCGGCCTTGGCCATCGAGTTGACGATCTCGGCCAGCGAGCCGAAGTAGACGCTCTTGCCAGCGCGCACGGCTTCTACGCCCAGCGCAATGGACAGATGTGATTTGCCCGTGCCGGGTGGCCCCAGGAAATGAACGGTCTGCCGTCGTTCGATGAACTCGAGCTGCGCAAGCGCCATGATGCGATCGCGGTCGAGGCTCGGCTGGAAACTGAAGTCGTAGCCGGTCAGCGTCTTGATCGTGCCGAGTCGCGCGGTCTGCAGCGCCATCCGGATGCGCCGAGTCTCGCGCGTCGTGAACTCCTCGCCCAGCAGCGTTTCCAGCACTTCGAGCATCGAGCTGTCGCCTTGCTCGAAGCGATTCAGGGTGGCGTCCAGCGTTTCGAGCGCGCGCGGCATGCGCAAGCCGACGAGATAGCGTCGAATGCGTTCCAGTGTCGAGACAGGCATGCTGTTCA
>NZ_JAAGPP010000405.1:0-609 GCF_017104975.1 Burkholderia sp. Ac-20344 | reverse complement strand
TACGGATCAAAGCTCGTTTGCCAGCTCCCCGTAGCTTTTCGCAGGCTACCGCGTCCTTCATCGCCTGTGATCGCCAAGGCATCCACCACATGCACTTGTTCGCTTGACCCTATAACGAGTCTGTCTCGTTACAGGTTGAGTTCTCGCGTTGTGCCGTATTCCAATTGAGTCAAACATAGAGTTCGAATCATCTTGAGATACATCGATACAATCACAACCCGGATAGTTTCCACGTCCATCTCAAGACGCTTCCGCTATCCAAATTACTTACTTCTTCCAGATTGTTAAAGAACGACAGCCGATACGTACTACGTATCACTCTGACTGGCTCAATCGCCAATGAGAAAAACTCGAACCAAACTTCATTCGAATGTTTGTCATTGAGGATTATCGAAAGCGGCCGGCATTATAACCGGTTAAACCGCTAACAGACAGTCTTTCTGTCTCAATCAACAGCCGATAAGCGTGAGCGCTCAACTTGTGCGAGAAGCTCTGGAAAGGAGGTGATCCAGCCGCACCTTCCGATACGGCTACCTTGTTACGACTTCACCCCAGTCATGAATCCTACCGTGGTGACCGTCCTCCTTGCGGTTAGACTAGCCACTTCTG
>NZ_JAAGPP010000038.1:0-234 GCF_017104975.1 Burkholderia sp. Ac-20344 | reverse complement strand
AATGGGTTCGACAGACGGGAGCGAGATGAAGGTAAGCTACGTGTGAGACGTACGAGTTGAAGGAGACGGAGGTGTACGAAGGAGAATAGAAGAGCACGCGTAACAACAGTGAAATAAGACACGGCAAGTCGAAGGGGTTGTGAGAGGTCTTGGGTGATTATGCGAACTGAGGTGACGTGTTAGTTGGTGAGAGTGAGTAGACAGAGGCGCTCATCTGATCTTTTTTTTTTTTTA
>NZ_JAAGPP010000037.1:0-58880 GCF_017104975.1 Burkholderia sp. Ac-20344 | reverse complement strand
TCGCCGCGACGGGCGGCGGCGTCCCGCTGCCCCGTTGTCCGTCGATTCGCTTCGCTCACGTTCACATTCGCATCCATGATCGCTTCCGGCAATTGAAACGCCGAACGGCCCCGCGCACGCCGCGAAAGCGTGAGCGGGGCCGCGACGGCGCGTTCGGTCAGATAAACGGCGTCAACAGCATGTCGATCAGCTTGATGCCGATGAACGGTGCGACGATCCCGCCCACGCCGTAGATCAGCAGGTTGCGCCCCAGCAGCTTCTCGGCCGGCTCCGCGCGATACTTCACGCCCTTCAGCGCGAGCGGGATCAGCGCGACGATGATCAGCGCATTGAAGATCACCGCCGACAGGATCGCCGACGTCGGGCTGTGCAGCCCCATCACGTTCAGCGCGCCGAGCGCCGGATACGTCGCAACGAACGCGGCCGGGATGATCGCGAAATACTTCGCGAGATCGTTGGCGACGCTGAACGTGGTCAGCGCGCCGCGTGTCATGATCATCTGCTTGCCGACCTCGACCACCTGCATCAGCTTGGTCGGGTTGCTGTCGAGGTCGACCATGTTGGCCGCCTCCTTCGCCGCCTGCGTGCCGCTGTGCATCGCGACGGCCACGTCGGCCTGCGCGAGCGCGGGCGCGTCGTTGGTGCCGTCGCCCGTCATCGCGACGAGATGGCCCTTCGCCTGGTGCTCGCGAATCAGCCGCAGCTTGTCCTCGGGCGTCGCTTCCGCAAGGTAGTCGTCGACGCCGGCTTCCGCCGCGATCGCGGCCGCGGTGAGGCGGTTGTCGCCGGTGATCATCACGGTCTTCACGCCGACCTTGCGCAACTCGGCGAAGCGCGCGCCGATCCCGTGCTTGACGATGTCCTTCAGTTCGATCGCACCGAGCACGCGCGAGCCGTCGGCCACGACGAGCGGCGTGCCGCCGCGCCGCGCGATCTCGTTGACGGCCGTCTCGACCGCATGCGGAAACGCACCGCCCAGCACATCGACGTGTGCGCGGATCGCGGACGCCGCGCCCTTGCGCACCTGCCGCTCGCCGATATCGAGGCCGCTCATCCGCGTGCGTGCGCTGAACGGCACCGTGATGCTGCCTGCACCCGCCGCCACGTCCAGCGAAAAGCGCCGCTTCGCGAGCGCGACGATCGAGCGCCCCTCGGGCGTCTCGTCGGCGAGCGACGACAGTTGCGCGGCCTCGGCCAGCGCACGCTCGTCCACACCCGGCGCCGGCCGGAACTGCACGGCCTCGCGATTGCCGAGCGTGATCGTGCCGGTCTTGTCGAGCAGCAGCACGTCGACGTCGCCGGCCGCCTCGATCGCGCGACCCGACGTCGCGAGCACGTTCGCGCGCATCATGCGGCTCATCCCCGCGATGCCGATCGCCGACAGCAGCGCACCGATCGTCGTCGGGATCAGGCAGACGAGCAGCGCGATCAGCACGGTCAGGCTCACCGCCATGCCCGACGCGTTCAGCAGCACGCTGAACTGCGAGAACGGCAGCAGCGTCACGCACACGAGCAGGAAGATGATCGTCAGCGCGACGAGCAGGATCGTCAGTGCGACCTCGTTCGGCGTCTTGCCGCGCTTCGCGCCTTCGACCATCGCGATCATCCGGTCGAGAAACGCCTCGCCCGGTTGCGCGGTGATCTTCACGATGATCCAGTCGGACAGCACGCGCGTGCCGCCCGTCACCGACGAGAAATCGCCGCCCGACTCGCGGATCACCGGCGCGGATTCGCCGGTGATCGCCGATTCGTCGACCGATGCGACACCATCGATCACCTCGCCGTCGGCGGGAATCGTGTCGCCGGCCTCGACGAGCACGATGCTGCCGGCCGCGAGCTCGTCGCTCGGCACGCGATGGCTGGTACTGTCGTACTGCTTCGGCTCGTCGAGCACCTTCGCGTACACCCGCTTGCGCGCCGCGCGCAGCGCGTCGGCCTGCGCCTTGCCGCGCCCTTCGGCCAGCGCCTCGGCCGCGTTCGCGAACAGCACCGTGAACCACAGCCAGCACGCGACCGCGAAGATGAAGCCGGCCGGCGCGTCGCCCGTGCCGGTCAGCGCCTGCAGCCACAGCAGGGTCGTGACGATGCTGCCGAGATAGACGACGAACATCACGGGATTCTTCAACTGCACGCGCGGCGCGAGCTTGCGGAATGCCTCGCGCAGCACGGCCGTCCAGCGCATCGGCGGCACGGCGCCGACCGGCATCGCCGCTGGATTGATCGGGGTTTCGATATGGGACATGAGTGACTCCGTGGTTCCTGCTATTGCTTCGCGCCGGCCGCCTGGCCGAATGCGCGGTCCAGCGCGAGGTTCAGGTCGAGCACGCGCACGCGCGGTTCGCCGAGCACGCCGAGTTGGCGCGGCGATGCGATCCGGTCGACCAGCGCCGCGACCTGCGCGGCATCGACACCGCGTGCCCGCGCGACGCGTGCCGCCTGCAGCCGCGCGTTCGCGACCGAGATCTCGGGATCGAGCCCCGACGCCGAGGCGGTCACCGCATCCGCCGGTACCGGCGTGCCGGCGGCGAGCGCGTTCTCCTGCCGGTACGCGCGCACACGCTGCGCGATATCCGCGAGCAGCTTCTTGCTGGTGGCGCCCTGGTTGCTGGCGCCGCTGCCGGCCGCGTTGTACGGCTGGTCGACCGTCTTCGACGGATCGGCCGGATCGGGGCCGACCGTCGCGCTCGGCCGCCCGTGGAAGTAGCCGGCACGCGTGAAGTGCTGCCCGATCACCGCCGAGCCGATCGTCGTGCCGTTGCGCTGCACGAGACTGCCGCGCGCCTGCGACGGGAACAGCACGTTCGCGACGCCCGTGGTGAGCAGCGGATACGCGATCCCCGTGACGAGCATGAACAGCACCGACGACGCGATCACCGGCCGCACGAGGCCGCGCGTCGCCGCGCCGAACGAAGAACCGGGTGCCGGCGCGGCGGCGGCCGCTGCCTGGCGATTGCCTTGCATCATGATGTTTCCCTCAGAACAGTTGGCCGCCCGACATCAGCAGGTGCTCGACGACCGGGCCGAGCGCGAGCGCGGGCAGGAACGTGAGACCGCCGACGACCAGGATCACGAAGACCAGCAGGCCGGCGAACAGGCCGGTCGACGTCGACAGCGTGCCCGCGCTTTCCGGCACGCGCTTCTTCGCGGCGAGGCTGCCCGCGACCGCGAGCATCGGCAGCAGCGTCAGGTAGCGGCCGATCAGCATCGCGAAGCCGATCGTCGTGTTGAAGAACGGCGTGTTCGCGTTCAGGCCCGCGAACGCCGAGCCGTTGTTGGCCGTGCCCGACGTGTACGCGTACAGCACTTCGCTGAAGCCGTGCGGGCCGAGGTTCGCGAGGCTGTCCATCGTCGTATGCAGCATCGACGCCAGCGCGGTGAAGCCAAGGATGCTGAACGGATGCGCGAGCACCGCGAGCATCACGAACTTCATCTCGCGCGCCTCGATCTTCTTGCCGAGGAATTCCGGCGTGCGCCCGATCATCATCCCGACGAGGAACACCGTGAGGATCGCGAACGTGAACAGGTTGATCAGCCCGACGCCGTCGCCGCCGAACACGTTGTTCAGCATCATCTGCGCGATCGGCACGAGCCCGCCGAGCGGCGTCAGCGAGTCGTGCATCGCGTCGACCGACCCGGTGGTCGCGGCCGTCGTGACGGTGGCGAACAGGCTCGTCTGCGCGATGCCGAAGCGCATCTCCTTGCCTTCCATGTTGCCGCCCGGCTGCACGGCGCTCATCTGCGGGTCGACGCCGAGCCCGGTCACGAGCGGATTGCCGTGCTGCTCGGCCGAATAGATCACCGCGAGGAAGCCGACGAACATCACGACGAACGCACCGAGGATCACCCAGCCCTGGCGGCGCCGGCCGATCATCGTGCCGAGCGTGTACGTCAGCGCGGACGGAATCAGCAGCATCGACAGCATGTGCAGCGTGTTGGTGAGCGGCGTCGGGTTTTCGAACGGATGCGCGGCGTTCATGCTGAAGAAGCCGCCGCCGTTGGTGCCGATATGCTTGATCGATTCGAGGCTGGCAACGGGCCCCATCACGATCTGCTGGCGCGCGCCTTCGAGCGTGGTCGCCCATGCATCGGACGCCAGTGTCTGCGGCATGCCCTGCCATACGTACACGAGCGCCATCACGAAGCTGAGCGGCAGCAGCACGCGATAGGTCACGCGCGTGAAGTCGACCCAGTAGTTGCCGAGGTCCGCCGCGCGCTTGCGGCTCAGCCCGCGGATGAAGCCGCCCGCGGCCGCGACGCCCGTTGCCGCGCTGACCACCATCAGGAACGTGATGACGGCCATCTGCGAGAAGTTCGACAGGCTGCTCTCGCCCGCATACGCCTGCCAGTTCGTGTTCGTGACGAACGACGCGGCGGTGTTGAACGCGAGGTCGGGGCTTTGCGCGGCGCGCTGCAGCGCGTCGAACGGCAGCGCGTCCTGGATGCGCAGCAGCAGGTAGCCGACCAGCATCATCCCGGCATTGCTGAGCAGCAGCACCATCCCGTAGCGCTGCCACGACATCGCTTCGTCGGGATTCACGCCGAGCAATGCATAGGTCCGGCGTTCGACCCACGCGTGGCGCGGGCTCGTAAAGGCGTGCGCGAGCCATTTCCCGACGATGGGCACCAGCGCCAGCATGATCGCGAGAACGATCGCGAATTGAATGAGATTGTTGAACATGTCGACGCTCGCTCAGATCCGGTCAAGGCCGGCGATGAAACCGGCCGTCAAGGCAAAGAACGCGAGCGTGAACAAAATGAAAAGCAGATCGCTCATGACATTCACCGATATTTTCGAATTCCTGTTGAATCGCGCCGATCAATACCGCTCGGGCTTGATCAAGGCATGAAACAGATAGATAAAGAGCGCGAGCGACAATGCGCCGGTGATCCACAACATGGCTTTCCCCTTTTTTCGTATGCGCGGCAACGCCGCGCGATCGTCGGCGTATCGGGCCTTGCCGTGCCGGCGCAGGCCCGTATGACGCCCCCATGCTCATCTGGCGAATGGGATGCGACAGTGTAGAAATCCGCGTATCAAAGCGGTGTTCAATTTCTTTACAAGGAATAAAAAAGCTGTAAAGACGAAAGCCGGTGGCGATGGCGTTTTTATGCGTTCTTTTCAGGGCCGGTTCGAGTCTATACACCGTATCGTCACCGCGATTCCTAGAATGGGCGGCATGTCCAAGACGAAATCTCCGCGGTGCGGAGCACGATGCGACCCGGGGGTGCCAGCATGAAACCGACCAGAACCGAATCCACCCGTTCACGCGCACTGCCGCCTGTTCGTTCGCGGCGCCGGTACCCTGCCGACGAACGCGTGCTGCTGTCGATCCGCGTCGAATCGGACAACCTCGCCGTCGTGCGGCGCCTGCTGCATCAGGCCGTCGGCGCCGCGCTCAATTTCTACACGGCCGCGATCGACAACCGCACCGGGCGCGCCTGCATCGAACTCGAAGTCGCGCGATCGCAAGCGTCGCCGGCCATCCTGTCGATCCTCCGCCTGCTGCCGGCCGCCGAGTTCGGCACGATCCGCCTGCTTCAGCACTAGCCGGCGTCCGTTGCGGCCGCGCGTGACACGCGTCACGCGCCCGCTCCCCTTTCATCGATTCGAACGCGCGTCTCCGGTGCGAGCGCGCGCGGTTCGTCACGAGCCGCGCCCGTTCGCCGCCGGTGCGCGCAACGGATCGCCGTTCCCGTCGCTACGGGCCTTTCCAGGAAGCATAGACAATGAAAAAAGCAGTCGTCGGTACCCTCTCCCTCGCGTTCCTCAGCGCCGCCGCGCATGCGCAAAGCAGCGTCACGCTCTACGGGATGCTGGATGCCGGTATCGCCTATACGAACAACCAGTCGGGCAAAAGCGCATGGCAGCAAGGCAGCGGGCTGCTGTCGAATACGGTCTTCGGGCTGAATGGCAACGAGGATCTCGGCGGCGGCCTGCATGCGCTGTTCCGACTCGAAAGCGGCTTCAACCTGAACAACGGCACGCAGTCCTACCGGAACACGATGTTCGGCCGCCGCGCGTACGTCGGCCTGCAGAGCGACCGATACGGCACGCTGACGCTCGGCCGCCAGTACGACGCCGTGGTCGACTATCTCGGCCCGCTCGCGATGGCGAACAACGGCGACGGCAACAATCTCGCATCGCATCCGTTCGACAACGACAACATCGACGATTCGTTCTACATCGACAACGCGGTGAAATACACGAGCCCGACGCTCGCCGGCTGGCAGTTCGGCGGCCTGTACGGGTTCAGCAACGCGGCCGGCGGCTTCGCGAACAACCGCGCGTACAGCGCGGGCGTGTCGTATGCGAACGGGCCGGTCAGCCTCGGCGCCGCGTACCTGCAACTCAACCGCGGCGGGCTGACGGCCGGCGGTGCGCTGTCGACCAACGACGGCCCGAACTTCCCGGCCGTGCGCCAGCGCGTGATGGGCGCGGGCGGCAGCTACGCGTTCGACCGGCTGACGGTCGGCGCGCTGTGGACGCATTCGATGTTCGACGAAACGGCCGCCTCGTCGCTGCCCGGCGCGCTGAATGCGCTGCGCTTCGACAACTACGAACTCAACGCGCGCTATGCGCTGACGCCGGCCGTCTCGTTCGCGCTCGCCTATACGTTCACCAACGGCCGCTACGACGACGCAACCGGCAGCCACCGGCCGAAATGGCACCAGGTGACGTTGATGGCCGACTACGCGCTGAGCAAGCGCACCGACGTGTATGCGGAAACCGTCTACCAGCACCAGTTCGGCGTGCCGTCGGGCGCGACGCTCGGATTCGCGAACGTCACGGGGCTCGCGGCTTCGTCGACCAATACGCAGGTGGTCGCGACGGTCGGCATCCGGCATCGGTTCTGACCGCGCGCCGGCCGTTGACGGCCGGCCGCTCTGTGCAATCCCGCATGGACGCGCGCCGGCCGAACAGGGATCATTCGGGAAATCCGGGCCCGCGCGCCCGCGAAACCGGTACACTCGGCGCCGGGCGCGCGCCGGATCGGCATTCGGCGGCGGGCCGCTGCCGACTCTGGAATCGTGATCCCATGACCACACCGATCTATCAGGAAATCAAGGACTTCATCCTCTCGCGCATTCATGCCGGCGAATGGGCGGAAGGCGACCAGGTGCCGTCGGAGAACGAGCTCGCGCGCGAATTCAACGTCGCGCGGATGACCGTCAACCGCGCGCTGCGCGAGCTGACCGCCGAGCAGGTGCTCACGCGCACGCGCGGCTCCGGCACGTACGTCGCATCGCCGAAGTACGAATCGACGCTCGTCGCGATCCGCAGCATCTCGGACGAAGTCGCCGCGCGCGGCCACGGCTATCGCGCGCAGGTGCTGCTGGTGGGCGCGGCCGTCGCCGATGCGAAGCTCGCCGACGAGCTGCAGCTCGACACGGGCAGCCCGATCTTCCATTCGCGCGTGCTGCACTTCGAGAACGACACACCCGTGCAGCTCGAGGAACGCTGGGTCAATCCGGCGTGTGCGCCCGAATACGCGTTGCAGGACTTCACGACCACGACGCCGAACCAGTACCTGACGCGCGTCGCGCCGCTGCAGCGCGTCGAATACCGGATCGAGGCCGCGATGCCCGACACCGAAACGCGCCGCCATCTGACGATGGACGACCGCGAGCCATGCCTGCTGCTGCATCGGCGCACGTGGTCGCAAGGGTTGGTCGCGTCGATCGCCAATTTGTGGCACCCGGGCAGCCGTTACCGGTTCACCGGGCACTTCTGAATTTCTGAGGTGAATGCGCGGGCTTACCGCGCGCCCGGCTGCCCCCATCGCTCGATCGCACTGACGGCCCGCTTCAAACCTTTCTCTTGCGCGATGCGCGCGCCGAGTTCCAGCGCGCGCGCTTTCGTGTCGCCCCGTTCGGCAAACGCGATGGCCCGCGCCAGCGCGGCAGCACCTACGCGCCGCCCCGCGACCGGCGCATCGGCCACGCCGAGCCGCTCCAGCCGGTTCGCCCAGAAGAACTGATCGCCCGCGAACGGCACCACGACCGACGGAATGCCGGCCCGCGCAGCCGAGTGCGCGGTGCCCGATCCGCCGTGATGGATCGCCATCGACACGCGCGGGAACAGCCGGTCATGCGGCGACTCGCCGATCACGTGAACGTGCGCCGGCAGCATCGACGCGTCGATATCGCTCCAGCCCGGGTAGAACAACGCTCGCCGGCCGGCGAGCGCGTGCACGAGCGCATCGACCATCGCGGCGCGATCGAAGCCGGCCATGCTGCCGAAACCGATATATACGGGTGGATCGCCCGCCTCAAGAAAAGTCGAGAGTTCAGGCGGCGGCGCCCAAGCATCCGCATCGATTCGCCACTGACCACAGGCGAGCACCTGCGAAGGCCAGTCTGCCGGGCCCGACAGCAGTGCCGGCGACACGCCGTACAGCATCGGATGATCGGTCCACACATGCCTGCGCGGCGGCAACCCGCACACGCTGGCGCGCGCCGCATTCGTCGCCCTTTTGAACGCTTGCCACAACAGTGCGTTCACGAACCGATGGCTCGCGCGGTTCAGCCAGCGCGGCAGCTTTCCCGGCGGCAGGAACGGCGACGCGAATGCGGTAGTGGGCGTGATCGGGATCATGCCGGTGCCGATCGCCGGCACGCCGCGAAACTCGGCGGCCGACAAGCCGACGAACGATGCGAGCCCCGACACGAGGATCGCATCGCAGCCTTCCGACGCGTCCGCGATTTCCCGCATCCACGCGGCCGTGTTCGCATTGGCGATCGCCGCGAGCGCCTTCGACGTGTCGTTGAAGCCGCCGCGCCCGCGCACCGCATCCGCCAACGTGCCATCCGGCGCAATCGCACGGCGGATATCGCCGGACAACGGCGCCGACGGCACGCCGAGCGCGGCAGCCGCCCCGAGCGTCGCCGCGTCGGCCAGCAGCCGGACATCGTGGCCGGCATCGATCAGCGCGCGGCCGAGCGCCGCGAGCGGGCGCGTGTCGCCTTCGGTGCCGTAGGTGGCGATGACGAGCTTCATGGGCAACTCCTCGTGCACGGCGGCAATGGGTGGATTCATAAAAATGCACGTCGTATACTAATGCAACTCGTACACTTTCAGTCAATCCCCCTCCATGCCGACTCCGACCGACGATCCGGGCCGCCGCGCGCGCAAGCGCATCCAGATGCTCGCGCATCTCGCCGCCACCGGCGCACGTCTGTTCGACGCGCACGGCTACGAAGCCGTCACGATGGAGCAGATCGCCGCGCAGGCCGATGTCGCGAAACGCACGCTGTACAACCACTTTGCGACGAAGGAAGCCGTGCTCGCGTACTGGCTCGAAGGTGAACTCGCACGCGATCTCGCGCATCTGCAGCGCGATGTCGCGCGACGCAAGACCTTCGCGTCGCGCATCGGCTGCGTGCTCGATGCGTCGGCCGCGTGGTGCGATCAGCATCCCGCGTACCTGCTCGCGTATTTGCGCCATCGCTTCCTGAGCATCGGCGCGATCGAACCGGCGAGCGGTGGAGAGAACGGCAGCGATATCGCGCTCGTATGGCAGCAACTGATCGTCGCCGGGCAGCAATCCGGCGAACTGAACGGCACGTTGCGCGCCGACCAGCTCGCGACGTGGTTCCATCACCTGTATCTCGCGGCGATGCTGCGCTGGCTGACCGTGCCGGGGTTGTCGCTGAAACGGGAGTTCCAGGCGGTCGCGAAGCTGTTTGTCGAAGGCGCGGAAGCGAAAAGCCGAGCGGCGCCGGTGGCCGGGGCCCGGTGACCAGTCAAGTGCTCACCGGATCACAAGCGCCCGGGCACGACCGCGAGCAGCGAGCGCCCGAAGCGGGCGACCGCCATCCCGCAGGCGACGAACGCGCGCTTCATTTCTTCCGCGACGATTTCGCGGCCTGCGCGGCAGTGGGCGCCACCCGACGGCCATTGCGTCCCGTCGAGCAGCCGGTCGAACAGCCGCGCCCGCTCGTCGGCCGACAGCGCGCACGGCCCGAACATCGCCGATAGCGCGAGCCCCCGGGCCGCCTTCCAGCACAGCAGCGCAAGATCGGGATCGCCGGGCGCGGATCTGAACGCAGCGCTCGTGAATACCGATGCGCTGTTCAAGCAACGCGATACCGAACTCGCACCGCATGCACGCGCACGCGTGCGCTGGGCACCGCGCGGCAATCATTCGCGGCCGTGCAGACAATGCGCGTACAACAAGGTGCCGATACATCTAACGTTCGCCGCACGCCGACGCAATTCGCGCGAACCTCAAGCGCGCTGCGCGCGTTGGCCGGCGATCTGGAGCAACATCCGGAGTGGTGGCTGCCGAATGCATCGGGTGCCACAGAGCCGGCCGGCGCAGCGCATCGGGCGAATACGGCGAATACGACGCGATGAACGCGTCGCACGGCGCAGATGCATTTTTACGACGAACGCACACATCGCATGCCAAATTTCCCGTGCAGCAGTATGCTGATGTCGTACGGCCGCGCACGACGCCTCGGGTAATCCCTTCATTGACACGTTGTCGCGCCGCCGTCGCGACCGTAATCATGCGTTGCAAGGAGGGATTCGTGATGGCCACCACGCATCAGCACTTCCACCTCGAACTACGGCACGCCACCGCGCCGACCTATTTCATCAGCTACCTGTTTCCCGCCCTGCTGTTCGTGTACGAACTGCTGCGCGTCGGCCAATGGATCCGCGATCACGGGATGCAATTCGCCGCGTTCAAGCAGATGGGTTACGAGTATCTGCTGATGCTGCTGTTCATCGGACTGCAGATCGTTGTCGAGGCGATCTTCCTGCTCGGCGCCGCGATGCGCCGCGACAATCGCGACTTCGAGCACCGGCTGCCGAACGTGGTTCTCGGTATCGGCTGCTCGATCGCACTGCTTGCGATCGATCTCGTGATCCAGCTCGCGTTCTGATGGCCGGCGGGCCCACGCCCGCCGGCAGCCGCGCTCAGGCGAGCGCGTCGCGCAGGAACGTCGTGACAGCGGCCAGCACGTCGCCGGTCCGCTCACGGTGCGGCATGTGCCCGCACTGCCCGAGCAACAGATACGACGACGGCCCCGCGACGCGCGCGGCGATCCGCTTCGGATGCACGTCGGACCCGTATTCGTCGTCTTCGCCGTGAATCGCGAGCGTCGCGCATTGCACATGCGGCAATTCGCCGTCGAGATTCCAGTCGCGGAAAGCCGGCGACAGCCACGTGTCGACCCACGCGCGCAGCACCCACTCGGCCTTGTCGCCGTGATAGCGCGCGAGCCGGTCGAGCTGCCCAGGTTCGTCGAACTGCTGCCCCGCGTCGCGAATACCGGCCAGCGTGCGATCCTCGACGAACGCCTGCGCGGCGATCGTCACGAGTGCGCGGCAACGCGCCGGATGCGCGGCGGCACATCCGACCGCCATCCCGCCACCGACGCTGTGCCCGAACGCGACGAACGCATCGACGCCCAGTTGCTCGAGCAGTGCCGCGAACGCATGATCGGCCTCGTCGCGCACGAACGTCGTGCCGAGTGTCCCCGGATGACGATCGGAACGACCGAAGCCGAGGCGATCGTATGCGATCACGTCGCGCTGCGTGGCACGCGCGAGCTGCGCGGGGAAGTCGCGCCACAGTTCGACGCAGCCGAGCGAATCATGCAGCAGCACGATCGGCGCGGCCGGCTCAGGCGCGGCCGGCTCAGGTGCGGCCGACCCAGGTGCGGCCGGCCCAGGCGCAGCCGGCTCAGGTGCATTCGCCTTCGGCACACCCGCCGCCTGTTGCGCCGGGCCGTCGCGCCAGCGTTTCGCAAAGAGGCGCCCTTGCGGCGTCTCGACGGTTGTCTCCTCGATCAGGATGTCGGTCATGTGTCGGTCGTCTGCATGAAGGCGGCCGCCCCTCGGCGGCCGTATCGGATCCTGCGATGTTGGCCCGCGCCCGCCCGCAGCGTCAAGCAAGCCCCCACCGCCCGCGCGTTCATTCGGGCTGCGGCGGCAGATACTCCATCTGCGCCTCGTCGTACAGCCGGTAGATCAGCGCCTGCATCGCGCGGATGTCCTCCGATTCGTCGAGCATCCGCATGCTCATGATGATCGGCGACACGAGGTTCGGATCGTCGAGCGGCTTGTAGCTGATGTCGTCGCGCTTCAGCCCGTACACGCTGTGCGGCACGACCGACACGCCCTCGCCCATCGCGACGAGGCCGAGCGCGATCTGCAGTTCGCGCGTCTCGTAAATCTTGCGCGGCTGCAGTGCGCGATCGTGGAAGGCCGCGAGCACCTGGTCCGCATAGCTCGGGCGCGGCGCTTTCGGAAAGATGATCAGCGTGTCGTTCACGAGATCGTGCAGCGACAGCACGGGCTTCGCGCTGTCGAGCACATGGCCGACCGGCAGCGCGACGATCATCCGCTCCTCGCGCAGCACGACGCGCCGCACGCTCGGATCCTCGTGGCGGATGCGCCCGAACCCGACGTCGATGCGCCCTTCCTTCAGCGCCTTGATCTGGTCCATCGTCGACATCTCGTGCAGGCTCAGTTCGACGGCCGGATATTCGCTGCGAAAGCGCCGGATGATCTTCGGCAGCATCCCGTACAGCGTCGAGCCGACGAAGCCGACCGACATGCTGCGTTCGATCTTGCCGACCCGCTTCGTCATCGATTCGAGCTCGGTCGTCTGCGCGAGCAGCTGCACCGCGTGCGAATAGAAGAAGCGCCCCGCGTCGGTCAGCTTCAGCGGCCGCGCGTTGCGCTCGAACAGCGGCACGCCGAGCGCTTCCTCGAGCTGCTGGATCTGCCGGCTCAGCGGCGGCTGCGCGATGTGCAGCCGTTCGGCCGCCCGCGTGAAATTCCGCTCTTCGGCGACCGCGACGAAGTAGCGGAGGTGTCTCAACTCCATGTTCGATGCCTCCCGGACAGCGATCCGGCGTTCAACCCCGGCCGGATGATGTCATCACGATACCGCAGGCGGCGCAAACCGCCACGCATGACCCAGCGCCGCCCAAAGCAAAACGGGAAGCCCGCGAGCTTCCCGTTGCTTCATCGACGCCGCGGCACGGCGGCGTCACGACCGCCGGTCACACCTCGGTCGCGTAGAGCGCGTCGCGCTGTTCGTCGCTCAGCGAGTCGAGCGGCACGTCCGGCAGTTTGTAGCAGATCATCGTGCCGTACAGCTCCGCGAGACAATTGCTGCCGGCGTCGAGCGCGTAGCCGTCCTCGCCGTCCGGCGCCGGCGGGTACACTTCGCGCCACGCGTTGATCGCGGCTTCGAGTCGCACGATGGAAACGGGTCCGGCCTTCCGCTCGGCGGGTGATGCGCTCATGGATTCCTCTGGGTTGCGCGCTCCGCGGGCCGTATCGGCCCGGATGGAACGATGAAAACGCCGGGCATCTCGCCGGCCGGCGCACCTCGCGCGCGCCGGATGCCGATCCGCGCTGCGCGCCTCGCGCCGGCCGGGCCGTGGCCCGGTAGGGTCGGGCAATATAACCGGCTTTGACCCCGTGCAGGCAAAAGCCGGGCAAAAAAAACGGGAAGCGCGAGGCTTCCCGTTTCGTCGCACGTCACGCGGCTGCCGGCCGCACCCGCGTCAGCCCGCGGTTTCGCGGTTCGCCACCGGCTGCCGCTGCGCGCCGCGGCTCGCGGCGATCCACGGCGCGATGTCCATGTCTTCGTAGCGCACGAAGCGGCTCTTCTTCAGGAACCGGAAGCCGAGCCACACGACGAGGAACAGCGGAATGCCGACATAGGTCGCGGCCACGCCCGCCCAGTCGATCCGGTTCGAGAGGAACGCCTGATAGTCCTGCCCGAGCGCGATCACGAGGCACAGCACGAACGCGAACAGCGGGCCGAACGGGAACCACTTCGACTGGTACGGCAACTGGTCGAGCGCGTAGCCCTGCTTCACGTAGCCCTTGCGGAACCGGTAATGGCTGACCGCGATGCCCAGCCACGCGATGAAGCCCGTCATCCCCGACGTGTTCAGCAGCCACAGGTACACGGTCTTGTCGCCGTACAGCGACGTGAAGAAGCACAAGGCGCCGACGGCCGTCGTCGCATACAGCGCGTTGCGCGGCACGCCGCCGCGCGACAGCTTCGCGAAGATCTTCGGCGCACGGCCTTCGGTCGCGAGGGTGTAGAGCATCCGCGTGGACGCATACATGCCCGAGTTGCCGGCCGACAGCACGGCCGTCAGGATCACCGCGTTCATCACGCCGGCCGCGAACGCGAGGCCCGCGTGGCGGAACACGAGCGTGAACGGGCTCACGCCGATGTCGGTCACGTCCGTCTTCAGCAGGTTCGGGTCGGTATAGGGAATCAGCACGCCGATCACGAAGATCGCGAACACGTAGAACAGCAGGATCCGCCAGAACACCTGGCGCACCGCGCGCGGGATCGTCGTGCGCGGGTTTTCCGATTCGCCGGCCGCGACGCCGATCAGCTCGGTGCCCTGAAACGAGAAGCCCGCGATCATCGCGACGCCCATCAACGCCGGCAGGCCGCCGGCGAACGGTGCGTCGCCGATCGTCAGGTTGCCCCAGCCGTTGCTCGGCGCGCCCTTCAGAATGCCGAAGATCATCAGCAGCCCGACGCCGATGAACGCGACCACGGTGACGACCTTGATCAGCGCGAACCAGTATTCGGCTTCACCAAAGCCGCGCACGGTCAGCGCGTTGAGCAGGAACATCACGCCGAGGAACGCCGCGCTCCACCACACGCCCGGCACGTCCGGAAACCAGTAGTGCATCACGAGCTGCGCGGCGACCAGTTCCACCGCGATCGTCACGGCCCAGTTGTACCAGTAGTTCCAGCCGAGCGCGAAGCCGAAGCCTTCGTCCACGTATTTCGCGCCGTAGGTCGCGAACGAGCCCGACACGGGCATGAACGCGGCCATTTCGCCGAGGCTCGTCATCAGGAAGTAGACCATCAGGCCGATCAGCATGTACGCGACCATCGCGCCGCCGGGGCCGGCCTGCGAGATCGACGCGCCGGACGCGACGAACAGGCCGGTGCCGATCGAACCGCCGATGGCGATCATCGTCAGGTGGCGCGCCTTCAGCGCGCGATGAAGCTTGGGTGGGTTCGCTGGCGAACCGGGTGGGTCGGATTTCGGAATTGCGGACATAAACGAGACGAACGTTGAGCGGGCCGGCATCCGTAGCCAGCGCATGCGGAATCGGAGCGCGGTGCGCGTCCTGCGATGCATTCGATGCGGCCCCGATTCGCGTTGCGCGGCGGGCGCCTGCGGCGAAGCGCGGATTCTACCTGATTCGTCACGGGGGCAGCTCAGGTGCCGCCGCCCGCCGCCGCCGTGGAGAATTCGCAGAATCAAGGAGTTGGCGCGTCGAAGCGGGCCGTGGCCGCATGCCGCCGTCAAAACCACGCGCCATGGATGGCTATCCGGTTTTCCGATCCGCCCGGTGTTTCGCCGCCGCCCTGTCGCCATCCTCCCGATACCGCGCCGACGTACAAAATCACCGGGTAATCACGCCATTAGTCAGACAAAACACCCGATATCGCCACTTGATTCAAATCAAATCGCCCATCCGCAAAGCGGTAACGATGCGTAACCGTTTCGAATCGCCGAATCCGCATGCGTGTTTTGCATGCGCGCACGAATATCAGGAATTCGCGAGATAATGCGGCTCAATTCGAAATAAGCAGCGTACGGAATCGCCAACGACGCGAGAATCCGCCGCCCCCCACCCCCGAGGATGAAGTCATTCACGCTGCCCGCCGCGCTGCGCCGCCATACCGCGTCGATCGTGGCACGCATTCTGTCGCCCCGCGGCGTACTCGTTGCGGGGATCGTGCTGTTGACCTTCAGCTGGGGGCTTTCCACGTCGCTGTTGATCGAGACGCGGCGCGATGCATATGGCCATGCGGTCGAAAATGCACGCAACCTGATGCTGCTGATCGAACGTGATATCGCGCGCAATATCGAACTCTACGATTTGTCGCTGCAGAACGTCGTCGACGGCATTGCCGACCCGGAACTGATGACCCTGCCGCCGCGCCAGCGCCACCGGCTGCTGTTCGACCGCGCGTCGACCGGCGAATATCTCGGGTCGATCTTCGTGATGGACGCGCACGGCAATATCGTGATCGATTCGAGCACGTCGCCCGCGCGGCAAGGCAATTTCGCCGACCGCGACTACTTCGGCGTGCATCGCGACGGGCTCGCGCAGGGCCTCTACATCAGCCGGCCGTATGCGTCCCGGCTGCGCGGCGGCGCCCTGACGATCGCGCTCAGCCGCCGGATCAACCGGCCCGACGGCACGTTCGCCGGCATCGTCGTCGGCACGCTCAGCATCGACTACTTCCGCGCGCTGCTCGACGGCCTCGCGGTCGGCAAACACGGCAGCGCGGCGATCGTCGAGGACAACGGCGCGCTCGTGTCCCGCCTGCCGTACGACGCGCGCGTGGTCGGCCTCGACCTGCACAACTCGCCGCTGTTCATCGAATCGCAACGCGCCCGCAACGGCGCGCTGACCGGCACCGGCGCGATCGACGGCGTCCGGCGCGTCTATGTTTACAAGCATCTCGCCGGCCTGCCGCTGATCGTCGACGTCGCGCCCGCCGAGATCGACATCTACGCGCCGTGGCGCCACCGCGCGATCTGGACCGTCGTGCTGATGTGCCTGTTCACCGGGTTCATCGCGTGGGGGTCGCTGGCGCTGTCGCGCGAACTGAAGCGCCGGCAGGTCGCCGAATCGAAGCTGTACCACCTCGCGCGCACCGATGCGCTGACGGGCCTCGACAACCGCGGCACGTTCGACACGGTGCTCGCGAAGGAGGCGCAGCGTGCGTCGCGCAGCGGCCGCCCGCTGTCGGTGCTGTTCGTCGACGTCGATCACTTCAAGGCGTTCAACGACTACTACGGCCACCCGGCCGGCGACGACGTGCTGCGGCGCGTCGCGCAGACCGCGTCGCGCTGCCTGCGCCGCGACAGCGATCACGTCGCGCGCTACGGCGGCGAGGAATTCGTCGTCACGCTGCCCGACACCGATGCGCAAGGCGCGTTGACCGTCGCCGAGGGCATCCGGCGCGCGATCGCGGAACTTGACATCGAGCACGTGCAAAGCCCGTACGGGCGTGTCACCGCGAGCATCGGCGCGGCGACCGCCGACGACGGCCGCCTGAGCGCCGCGACGCTGCTGGGGCGTGCCGACGAGGCGCTGTACCGCGCGAAGTCCGGCGGCCGCAACCGCGTGCTGGAAGCGCAGCCGAGCAGCGCGGGCGCATGACTTCACCATGACGGGGTGCGGAGTCGCGCGACGGCCGGCCAGGCCGGACGACCGCGCCGTGGACAGTCCTGCCGCGTTCGGCTAGCGTTACGTCTGCTGCGCATGCGGCGCGGCGCCGGCCCGCGCACGCCGCCGTGCGCGTTCCGGCCACTCCAGCTCCACCATGACCACCCCGTTCCCTACCCGGCTGCCGCCGCTCCTGCGCAACGTGCTCCGCCCGTTGCTCGACCCGTACCGCCGCTACCGGCACGCGAAGCTGATCCATGCGGCGCGCGTCGCGCTCGCCATTCTCGCGTCGATCGCGCTGTCCACGGGGCTGAACGTGCCGCATGGCGAATGGTCGACGATCACCGTGCTGATCGTCGTCGGCGGGCTGCAGCACCACGGCAACATCCGCAAGAAGGCGGCCGAGCGCGCGCTCGGCACGTCGATCGGCGCACTGGCGGGGCTCGGGCTGATCCTCCTCTACTCGTTCCTGCACGCGCCGTTCGCGATCTACCTGCTGATGGCCGTTGGGTGCGGTATCTGCGCGTATCACGCGATCGGCAAGGCCGGCTACATCGCGCTGCTGTCGGCGATCACGATGGTGATCGTCGCTGGGCACGGCGACAACGAGATCGTCGACGGCCTGTGGCGCGCGGTGAACGTGCTGGTCGGCATCGTGATCGCGCTGGCGTTCTCGTTCGCGTTGCCGCTCTACGCGACCTATTCGTGGCGCTACAAGCTCGCCGACGCGCTGCGCGCATGCGCGGCCGTGCATGCGCGGCTCGCGGGCGACCGCCACGTGAGCGACGACGCGCACCTGAAGGAAATGGCCGCGCTCAGCGCGCTGCTCGTGCAGTTGCGCTCGCTGATGCCGTCGGTGTCGAAGGAATGCGATATCCCGGTCACGCAGCTCGAGGCGATTCAGCGCGGCCTGCGCCTGTGCATCGGTTATCTGGAGATCCTGTCGAGCGCGCTGCCGGCCGCCGACGACGTGGCGGCCCGCGAATACACCCGGATCGAGATGAAGGGCGTGCACCGGCGCATCCGCGACACGCTGGTCGGCGCGAGTCGCGCGCTCAAGTTCGGCACGCCGAGCCGGCTCGCCCCGCGCCGCCGGCCGACGGACGTGCCGCACGACGCGCCGCCGCCGCAGTTGTCCGGCTACGTGTCGATCACGGCCAAGCTGGCCGGGGAAGTCGACCAGTTGCGCGACCGGCTGCTCGATACCGCGCAGGCGTGGAATATCTGAGGTTCCGGTTTCGCGCGCCAGCCTTTCATATATCTTTCTATGCGGCGAGGCGGCGCACTGGCGAGTGCGACCCGGGTTGACGGCCGATCCGGCCCCGGAAATCCGGCCGGCGCCCGGTGCGTCCGCGCGTGTTTCGGCGGCGATGCAACGCCGTCCGGCATGGCGTTCTCCACCCGGTTAACCGCCCGCCAGGCCCGCCGCGACAGGCCGGACGACGGTTCCGCACGAAAATCAGCCCTTGCCCCAACCTCCCGGACAGCCGATACTCGCATATTCCGCGAAATACGATCCCACCGGCTTCAATCCACGGTAATTCCTATGAGCACGATTCTCGAAAGCCTCCCGACCGGCCAGAAGGTCGGTATCGCCTTCTCCGGCGGCCTGGACACCAGCGCAGCGCTGCACTGGATGAAACTCAAGGGCGCCGTCCCGTACGCATACACGGCGAACCTCGGCCAGCCCGACGAAGACGATTACGACGCGATCCCGAAACGCGCGATCGAATACGGCGCAGCCGGCGCCCGCCTGATCGACTGCCGCGCGCAGCTCGTCGCCGAAGGCATCGCGGCGCTGCAAAGCGGCGCGTTCCACATCACGACGGCCGGCGTCACGTACTTCAATACCACGCCGATCGGCCGCGCCGTGACGGGCACGATGCTCGTCGCCGCGATGAAGGAAGACGGCGTCAACATCTGGGGCGACGGCAGCACGTACAAGGGCAACGACATCGAGCGCTTCTACCGCTACGGCCTGCTCGTGAACCCGGATCTGAAGATCTACAAGCCGTGGCTCGACCAGACGTTCATCGACGAGCTCGGCGGCCGTGCCGAAATGTCCGAATTCATGAACCAGGCCGGTTTCGCGTACAAGATGTCGGCCGAGAAAGCCTACTCGACCGATTCGAACCTGCTCGGCGCGACGCACGAAGCGAAGGATCTCGAAAGCCTCGAAAGCGGCATCAAGATCGTGAACCCGATCATGGGCGTCGCGTTCTGGCGCGACGACGTGAAGATCGCCGCGGAAGAAGTGACGGTGCGCTTCGAAGCCGGCCAGCCGGTCGCGCTGAACGGCGTCGAGTTCACCGACCCGGTCGAGCTGCTGCTCGAAGCGAACCGCATCGGCGGCCGCCACGGCCTCGGCATGAGCGACCAGATCGAGAACCGCATCATCGAGGCGAAGAGCCGCGGCATCTATGAAGCCCCGGGCCTCGCGCTGCTGTACATCGCGTACGAGCGTCTCGTCACCGGCATCCACAACGAAGACACGATCGAGCAATACCGCGAGAACGGCCGCCGCCTCGGCCGCCTGCTGTACCAGGGCCGCTGGTTCGACCCGCAGGCGATCATGCTGCGCGAAACCGCGCAACGCTGGGTCGCACGCGCGATCACCGGCGAAGTGAAGATCGAACTGCGCCGCGGCAACGACTACTCGATCCTGAGCACGAAGTCGCCGAACCTCACGTACCAGCCGGAACGCCTGTCGATGGAGAAGGTGGCGTCGACGTTCTCGCCGCGCGACCGGATCGGCCAGCTGACGATGCGCAACCTCGACATCACCGATACCCGCGACAAGCTGCGCGTGTATTCGCAAGTCGGCCTGCTGACGCCGGGCGAATCGTCGGCGCTGCCGCAGATCAAGGGCGACGACAAGTAAGTCGCTCCGCTCGACGCCGTGCCGCATCGCTCGATGCGGCACGGCCGGGCAGGTTGCGTGGGCGTATCCTCTTCGCGCACGCAGCCTGCCGCTCCCTCCGCCTCTCCCCCGCCGTTCCGCTTCCCCTTCCGCAATCGCATCACACCGCTCGACGCACCAACGGCCCTGCACCACCGCGCCAGTCATGGCAAGCTGCGAGTCTTCCGATTCCAGCGCTCATTCATGACCGCCCTTACCGTCATCCACCTGAACGGCCCGATCAACAGCGGCAAGACGACCATCGGTCTCGCACTCGCACGCGTGCTGCCCGACGCGCGCTTCATCGACGGCGACGATCACGATGCGCCCGAAGATGCACCGTTCGACGTGCAGTGGGCGATCGCGCTCGAACGTCTCGTCACGCAGATCACGGCAGCCCGCGAGCGTCACCTGGTCATCGCCTATCCGATCGGCGAAACGGAATTCGAGCGGCTGCGCGCCGCCTGCGATGCGCGTGATGCGCGGTTGTTCGTCGTCACGCTCGCGCCGCCTGAAGCGATCGCCGCGTCCGATCGCGGCTCGCGTGCATTGACGGACTGGGAGCGGAACCGGATCGCCGAGATGTATCGCGAAGGCTATGCGTCGCGGCCATTCAGCCAGTTGGTGCTCGATACGTCCGACGCGACGCCCGACGCTTGCGCGGCGCGTATCGCGCAGCACGTCACGGCGACGAAGTCGTAACGCCCGCACGCGCACGTCACGCCGATACACGAATCGCGCTTGCCGCGACCCGGCGGCAAAGCGCTACATTACCCAAGAAGGAAAACGTTTACTCTTTTAGCGCCTCTTGCTAGCATCGTTCCCGATCGGCCGATCCAGACACCCGGAAAGCCGATCGAAAGCTCCATTATCCGCGATACGCTGCATCTTTTTTATTCACCGTCGAGCCACACCCGCTTTCTGTATTTTGGAGTGCTTTCTACGGGCGACCGATCTCGTTTCGACGATCGCACGCCAAAAAAGGAAAACGTTATCCACAACGTGGCGCCCAGCCACGGACCATCAGAGAGAGACACCATGAAGAACAGGATCATCCCGTGCGCCGTCGCCGTTCTGTCCGTTGCGTGCCTGTCCGCGTGCGGCGGCGACGATCCGGCCAGCCCGGCTACCGCCGCCCGCCAGCAGGCCACCGCGATGGCGCTCAGCCCGTCGAACCCGCCCGGCTCGAACTTCAACCTTGCGCCGTTCACGCTGCAGTTGCCGACCGGCTCGTCCGGCAAGGTCGACACGGTGAGCGGTTCGTCGCTCGCGGGCGGCTACGTGAACCCGACGTATTTCTACACGGACGCCAGCGACGGAGCGATGGTGATGATGGACCCGACGCAGGGCTGGACGACGTCCGGCTCGCTGCATCCGCGCACGGAGCTGCGCGAGAACGCGATCTGGCCGACCTCCGGCACGAACCGGCTGAATGCGACGGTGGCCGTCACGCAGGTGCCCGATCACACGGCGATCGGCCAGATCTTCCAGGGCACCGGCCCGAGCAAGCCGCTGTGCGAGCTGCAGTTCACGTCCGGCGGCGTCGTGCAGCTGCTGCTCGAAAGCACCAACCAGGGCGGCAAGTCGACGACCACGCCGATCACGACGGTCGGTGTCGGCAAGCAATTCAGCTACGCGCTGAGCCTGAGCGGCACGACGATCACCGTCACGGTGAACGGCACGACCAGGACTTTCACGATGGATTCGAGCTTCGACGGCGAAAGCTTCTACTTCAAGGCAGGCGACTACGACCAGACCGCCGTGTCCGGCACGCCGCTGACGACGCCCGGCACCGTCGTGAAGTTCTATGCGCTGACGCTCACGCACAGCTGATCGAGCGGCACGACGCGTGAAGCCGGACGGGCGCACGTCATGCGCGACCGTCCGGCGTTTCGATGCAAGCGTCGCGCCTACGAGTGATGCCGCACGCCCGACGCGACCGATTCCCTGGCGCCCTTGCGGCTCAGCATCAGCGTGACGACCGCCGACACCGCGAGCGTGCCTGCCACCACGTAGAGCCCCGCCGCATACCCGCCCGTCACATGCTTCAGCCAGCCGATCGCGAACGGCCCGACGAACCCGCCGAGATTGCCGATCGAGTTGATCATCGCGATGCCGGCCGCCGCGCCGGCACCGGACAGGAACGCGCTCGGCATCGCCCACAGCGGCGCCTTCGCGGCGCTGATGCCGATGTTGACGACGACCAGCGCGAGCACGGTCAGCAGCGCGGTGCTCGCCTGCCCCGCGAACACGAAGCCGATGCATGCGAGCACGCACGGAATCACGACGTGCCACGTGCGCTCGCCGGTACGATCCGAGTGCCGCGCCCAGACGATCATCGCGACGACGGCGGCGATGCTCGGAATCCCGGTGAGCAAACCCGTCTGCAGCGCGGTGAAACCGAACTGCTTGACCATCAGCGGCGCCCACAGGCCGAGCGTGTACAACCCCGCCGACGTGCCGAAGTAGATCAGCGCAAGCGCCAGTACGCGCGGGTCGCGCAGCGCCTGCCACGCGCCGGCCGTATGGCCGGCATGCGTGTGGCGCGCATCGGCTTCGGCTTTCAGCTTCGCGACCAGCCAGTCGCGCTCGTCCGCCTGGAGCCACGCGGCCTTCGACGGCGAATCGGTCAGGCACCTGAGCACGACGAAGCCGAGCACGACCGCCGGCAGCGCTTCGATGATGTACAGCATCTGCCAGTCGGCGAGCCCGAACATCGGCGGCATCTGCATGATCGCGCCCGACAGCGGCGAACCGATCGCGGTCGAGATCGGCGCGGCCGCCATGAACCACGCGGCGGCCACCGCGCGCTGCTTCGCGGGAAACCACAGGCTCAGGTACAGGATGATGCCGGGAAAGAATCCGGCTTCGGCCATGCCGAGCAGGAAGCGCAGCACGTAGAAGCTCGTCGGGCCGGCTGCGAACGCGGACACGGCCGACACGATCCCCCACGTGATCATCACGCGCGCGATCCAGATGCGCGCGCCGACGCGATGAAGAATCAGGTTGGACGGCACTTCGAACAGGAAGTAGCCGATGAAGAACAGGCCGCCGCCGAACCCGAACGCGGTCGGCGACAGGCCGATCGCCTTGTTCATCGTCATCGCGGCGAAGCCGACGTTGACGCGATCGAGAAAGCTGACGAAGTAAAGCAGCATCACGAACGGAATGATGCGCCACATCAGTTTCCGCGCGACGCGCGTTTCCAGATCCGCTTGCATGTGTCTCCTCCTTCGAGGTCGAGCCGTCGAGTCGTCGAGTCGTGCTCTGTGTGAATGCACGCCGGCGCCGCGGCGAAGCGCGCAGGCCGGCGCCCGGCTCGCGTCGGATGCGCGAGTCGCGGGCAGGAAAATCCGGGGGACGATGAACAGGCGACGGCCGGTTGCCGGTTGCGCACGCGCGCCGCCGCGAGCCGCTACGTCGCGGCCCGCCTGTACATCGCCGCCCGTGTCGTCAGGCTGCGACCGCCGCGTGCGCGACGCGCTCGCAGACGGCCGCCGTCACCTGCACGGTCGTCGCGCTGCCGCCGAGATCGCGCGTATGCAGCGACGGGTCGGCCGTCACCGCCTCGATCGCCTGCATCACGCGCGCGGCGGCATCCGTCTCGCCGAGATGCTCGAGCAGCATCACGACCGACCAGAACGTGCCGACCGGATTCGCGAGCCCCTTGCCCATGATGTCGAACGCGGAGCCGTGGATCGGCTCGAACATCGACGGATAGCGGCGCTCGGGATCGATGTTGCCGGTCGGCGCGATGCCGAGGCTGCCGGCGAGCGCGGCCGCGAGATCGCTGAGGATGTCCGCGTGCAGGTTGGTCGCGACGATCGTGTCGAGCGATGCCGGCCGGTTGACCATGCGCGCGGTCGCCGCGTCGACGAGTTCCTTGTCCCAGGTCACGTCGGGAAATTCCTGCGCGACCTGCTTCGCGATCTCGTCCCACATCACCATCGCGTGCCGCTGCGCATTGCTCTTCGTGATCACGGTCAGCAGCTTGCGCGGGCGCGACTGCGCGAGCCGGAACGCGAAGCGCATGATGCGTTCGACGCCGGCACGCGTGAGAATCGACACGTCGGTCGCGGCTTCGATCGGATGCCCCTGGTGCACGCGCCCGCCGACGCCCGCGTACTCGCCTTCGGAATTCTCGCGGACGATCACCCAGTTCAGGTCGCCGGGCCCGCAGCGCTTCAGCGGCGCGTCGATGCCGGGCAGGATGCGCGTCGGGCGCACGTTCGCGTACTGGTCGAAGCCCTGGCAGATCTTCAGGCGCAGCCCCCACAGCGTCACGTGATCGGGCACGTCGGGGTCGCCCGCCGAGCCGAACAGGATCGCGTCCTTGCCGCGCAATGCGTCGAGGCCGTCGGCCGGCATCATCGCGCCGTGCTGGCGGTAGTAATCGGCGCCCCAGTCGAAATCCTCGAACGCGAACGCAAAGCGGTCGCTGCCGCGGGCCAGCGCTTCCAGCACCTGCTTGGCCGCAGGCACCACTTCCTTGCCGATCCCGTCGCCGGGAATCGTTGCGATACGGTAGGTCTTCATGCGCACATCCTCGATTGATCGTCAGCGTGGATGCACTTTACCGAACCAGAAATGCGGGAACCGGTGCTAGACTCAAAGCATCTTTAACTTCAATTCACGAATTCCGTCATGACGGATACCGTCCAGCCGGCCGATCTCGGCTTCTTCTCGACGCTGGCCGCGTCGGGCAGCCTGAGCGCGGCCGCGCGCGAACTCGGGCTGACCGCGGCGGCCGTCAGCAAGCGGCTCACGCAGATGGAGCGGCGCGCGGGCGTGACGCTCGTGAACCGCACGACGCGGCGGATGATGCTGACACCCGAAGGCGACGTGTATCTCGATTACGCGCGCCGGATCCTCGACCAGATGGACGAACTCGGCGAACTGCTCGGCAGCGCGAAGCAGCGCCCGAAGGGGCTGCTGCGCGTGAACGCGACGCTCGGCTTCGGGCGCGGCCACGTCGGCCCCGCGATCTCGCGCTTCGTCGCGCGCTATCCGGAAGTGTCGGTGCAACTGCAGTTGTCGGTGATGCCGCCGCCGCTCACCGACGACGCGTTCGACGTGTGCATCCGCTTCGGCGAGCCGCCCGATACGCGCGTCGTCGCACGGCGGCTCGCGCCGAACCGCCGGCTGCTGTGCGCGGCGCCCGCGTATCTCGCGCGGCACGGCACACCCGGCACGCCGCATGACCTGACGCGGCACAACTGCATCGGCATCCGGCAAGGCGACGAGAGTTACGGCGTCTGGCGCCTGACGAGCGGACGCGGCGCGGCACGCCACACGGAGGCCGTGAGAATCAACGGCAACCTGACGACGAACGACGGCGAGATCGCCGTGAAGTGGGCGCTCGACGGGCACGGGATCCTGATGCGCGCGGAATGGGATCTGCGCGACTATCTCGCCGACGGCCGCCTGGTCGTCGTGCTGCCCGACCACGAAACGCCGAGCGCCGACATCTATGCGGTGTACGCGCAGCGCCACCAGATGTCCACACGGATTCGGGCGTTCGTCGATTTTCTGGCGGGGGAGCTGGGAGGGTAAGCGGGACGCAGGAAACAATGCATGTCGATCCGGGAGAGACAGGCGTGCATCTCGATCAAAAGAGCCAATATTTCAGCTATTTCGTCAAAAAAAGCCAGGATATTGGCTCTTTCATATGAACCGGCAGCCGCGCGAAACCGCACGTGGCTTCCACCGACCGCGTCCCCAAGGCAACCCGACGAGCTCATCGACAGCTTCCACAACATCGTCGATCAATGGGGAACACTGGCGACGGGATTCGGGCTTTCCGCCCGCGAGCAGGAACGCATGAGCCCCGCGTTCCACCTTGCAAGCGATTGAACCCGCCTGATTCGATGCTCGCGGCTCAAGCGAGGGCCACCTCCTCATCCACCCGATCGACTCCGCCCACAGCGTCAGCCATCGGCCGCCACACCCGTGCAGCGACCATGCCCACATGGTCGCTTACCGCCGCTTCGAAACGCTCGGCGATCCAGTCGACGAACGCGCGCACGCCGGGCGACACGTGCGGGCGCTTCACGTAGACGGCCGACACCGCGATCGCGTCGGGCTGCCAGCGCGGCAGCACTTCCCGCAACCGTCCCGCGTCGATCAGCGGCTGCGCGGCGACGCGCGGCGGCTGGATCAGCCCGAGACCGTGCACGCCGCACGCCAGATACGCCTGCTCGTCGTCCACGCTGACGATCCCGTCGAGCCGCACCTTGCGCACCGCGCCATCGACGAGGAAATCGAGTTCGGCCATGCGCTGGCCCGAAACCGCCGACGCGCTGACCGTGCGATGCACCGCCAGATCGTCGAGCGTGCGCGGGGCACCGTGGCGGTCGAGATACGCGGGGCTCGCGCAGGTCACGCGCTCGAGCATGCCGAGCCGGCGCGCGACGAGCGACGAATCGGGCAACTCGCCGAGCCGGACGCTGCAGTCGACCGCGTCGCCGACGCGATCGGCCGCGCGCCCGGACACGCCCAACATCAGCATCAGATCGGGATGCCGGGCATGAAACTCGCCGAGCGCCGGCAGCACGATCGCGTCCGCCACCGCCGCCGGCAGCTCGACACGCAGCGGCCCGCTCGGATGCAGCGCGGCGCCGCGGATGCTGGCTTCGAGCTCGTCGACGTCCGCCGTGATGCGCACGCAGCGCCGGTAATACGCGTCGCCTTCGGGCGTCGCCCGCAGCGCGCGCGTCGTGCGCACCAGCAAAGGCATGCCGAGCGCCGTTTCGAGCTCCTGCACGGTCCGCGTCGCGGTAGCGCGCGAAATGCCGAGCGCCTGCGCCGCGCGCGTAAAGCTGTTCATTTCGACGATGCGCGTAAAGATGCGCATCGCGCGGATCGGATTGTCCACCGGACACCCCTGCAAGTTTGACGCATGCCCCGGCGCGCGCTTGCGCGCCGGGCGTGCGTGTCGAGGAACGCCGCGCCGCCGGCGCGGCAGACGGTTCAGCCGTTCGCTGCCACGGCGCCGCGCACCGGTGCGTCGAGCAGCCGCCGCGCCAGCGCGAGCGCGTCGTCGCGGGTTGCTGCCGCGTTCAGCGGATAGCCCCACACCTTCTCGAACGCGCCAGAAAACGCATTGAGCGCCACGCGCCGCGCCGCATCGGGCTCGATCGCGATCATCGCGGGGATCCATTCGCGCGACTGCGCGCGGTTGGCCTTGCTCCACTTCGCGAGTTGCTTGCGCAGTTCGTGATCGTCGGCACCGCGATCGTCGCCGGACGGCGCATCGTCGGTCAGAAGAACGAACGGTTCGCGACGCGCCAGCAACGCGTCGAGTTCGGCGATCAGGCGGGCGGGGTCGGTGTACGTCGAACCGGTGTAACGCAACCAGACAAACGGGAATTCGGTCGTGAAGATCTGCATGTCGGCCTCCAGATGAGAACGATTCTCATTTTACGGAGCGAGGCCCGGCGCGTCATTTATCGTCCCGGCCAACCGCTTGCTCAATCCGGCCAATCGCGCACATATCGCGACGCGGACTTCAACGTTCAGCGTTGCCGGTCGGTCAGGAATTGCGTCGGCGACTTGCCGGTCGCCTTGCGGAACATCGTCACGAAGCTGCTTGCGCTCTCGTAGCCGAGATCGATCGCGATCTGGTGCACGCGGCGGCCGGTCGTCAGCATCCACAGCGACAGCGCGACATGCAGCCGCCGGCGCCAGTCGCCGAGGCTCATCCCGAGCTCTTTCGCCGCGAGCCGCGTCAGGCTGCGCTCGCTGACGCCCGCGCGCCGCGCGAGTTCGGGCAGCGGCGACTTGTCGGCCGGATCGTCGAGCAGATGGTCGATCAGCTTGCGCAGCCGGCGATCGGACGGCATCGGCAAGTACAGATCCTCGACCGGCGCCGCCACGAGTTCGTCGAGCAGCGTCGCGATCAATCGCCCCTGCGGACCGTCGACGTCGTACAGGTTCGGAAAGCTCGCCGCCTTCAGCAGCAGCTCGCGCAGCAGCGGCGACACCGACAGCGTGCAGCAGCGCGCGGGCAGGTCGAGCGCGGCGTCCGGTTCGACCAGCACCGCGTAGAACGTCGCACCGGCCGAGCCGCGCGCCGCATGCGGGACATCGCCCGGAATCCACACCATGCATTGCGGCGGCGCGCTCCACACGCCGCCGTCGATCTCGCAATAGATGACGCCGCTCAGCGTGTAGAGCAGTTGCGCCTGCGGATGGCTGTGCCGCTCGAGCCGCCATTCGGGCTCGACGACCGAGCCGCCGAACACGACGAGCGGGCGCGGCACGTGGAAGACTTCGTCATCCGCTGCGGGATCGGTGGTCGGAGGAAGCTTGCGCATGAAACGGTGGACGATGGAGGAAGCCGGACGCGCTGCCCGCGCGCCCTTTCGTGCTTATACCAGAAAGGTGCCGGTGCGGCCCTGCCACCGGGACGCTGCCCGTGCCGCGTCGGCAGCCGCACGCCGAAGCGAATACAATGCCCCGATCCCCCGCCGCTGCGCCCACCTGCCGGAGCCGCCATGTTCGACCTGACCACGCTGACCACCTTCACTGCCGTCGTCCTGGGCCTGTTCCTGATCCCCGGCCCCGCCGTGCTGCTCGTGCTGAGCCGCACCGTGCAGGGCGGCCGCAAGACCGGCATCCTGACCGGTCTCGGCGTCGCGAGCGGCGACTTCGTGCATACGCTGTTCGCGGCCGTCGGTTTGTCGGCGCTGCTGATGACGTCGGCGCTCGCGTTCAACGTCGTGAAGGGTGTCGGCGCCGCGTACCTGATCTACCTCGGCGTGCGCGCGCTGCTGGAGAAACCGTCCGATCCGTCGCTGCCGAGCGTATCGCCCGTCACGCCGCTCAAGGCGTACCTGCAGGCGATTCCCGCCGAAGTCCTGAATCCGAAGACCGCGCTGTTCTTCCTCGCGTTCATGCCGCAGTTCGTGCATCCGGAACGCGGCTCGACGTTCGTGCAGTTCGCCGTGCTCGGGCTGATCTTCGTCGTGCTCAGCTCGCTCTACACGACGCTGATCGCGTGCTCGATCCGCCCGCTCGGCCGCATCGTGAAGCGGCTCACGTGGCTCACGCGCTGGCAGGGGAAGATCATCGGCTCGATCTTCATCGCGCTCGGGCTGCGGGTGGCGGTGCAGCAGCGTTGACACGCGTAGCCGCATGACGTCCGCCGCGGCGCCCGCCGGCGAAGCCCTCTATACCGACCCGCGCCTCGTCGCGGCGTACGACCTGTTCAACGCGGGCGATCGGGATTTCGCGTTCTACGCCTCCGAGATCGGCGCCGCGCGGCAACGCATCCTCGATCTCGGCTGCGGCACCGGCACGTTCGCGCGCCGGCTCGCGGCGGCCGGGCACGACGTCGTCGCGATCGATCCCGCACCGGCGATGATCGAATACGCCCGACGCCAGCCGGGCGCCGACGCCGTGCGCTGGCTCGCGTGCGGGCTCGACGGCCTGCCGCCCGGCGCGCGGTTCGATGCGGTCGTGATGACCGGGCATGCGTTCCAGTGCCTGCTGACCGACACCGAAATCGATACGACGCTGCGCGGCGTGCGGCGCGTGCTTGCCGAAGGCGGCCGTTTCCTGTTCGAGACCCGCAACCCGCGCATCGCGCCGTGGCGCACATGGACGCCGGCGCATTCGGCACGCAGCGTCGAATCGCGCGAATCGGGCATCGTCGACCTTCATCATGCGGTGCGCTCCGTAGACGGCGCGGTCGTGACGTTCGCCACGCACTACCGCTTCCGCCGCGACGATACGGTGCTCACGAACACGAGCCGGCTGCGCTTCATCGCACAGCCCGAACTGCAGGCGCGCGTGATCGCAGCCGGATTCTCGTCAGCCGGCTGGTACGGCGACTGGCAGCACGCGCCGTTCGACGACGCAACCAGCGCGGAGATCATCGCAATCTGCCGCACGTGAACGCGCGTGCGTTCTTCTACCGTGTCAGCCCGCCACGGGCAGCGTGTCCACCGCGTACGCATGCCGCAGCGTGCGGCCCAGCACCGGATCCTCCAGCTCGACCTCGAAACGCTCGGCCGGCCGGATGCCGCCGATCGCAGCGAGCGTGCCGCACAGCATCGCGGTGCCGTCGACGAAGCGGCCGTCATGGCGCGCGAACTGCGCGAGCAGATCGTCCGGTGCACGCATCGCGGTCACCTTGCCTTCCTGATAAAGCACGCGCTCGCCGTCGATCGTCGCGTAAGCGCGCAGCACGAGCTGATCCCAGTGCCCGGCCACGTCGTCGAACTTCCACAGCGTGTTCGCGCACGGCTTGCCGCACATCTGCTTCGACACGGTGATCCCGTAGGTCTCGACCTCGCGGTCGGTGTGGTCGGACGCGATGCCGACGAACGTCTCGCCACCGTCGCGCACCAGCACGAATTCCGCTTCGCCGCTGCTCTGCCCGCCCGATACCTGGATCGCGGATGACGGATCGAGACGATCGGCCGCGACGCGGTAGAACACGGGCGTCGTCGCCGGACGCCTGACGCCGAGCTCCTCCAGCTCGCGGATGTGCTTCTCCATGGCGACCGTGTCGCGGCCGGTCCAGCCCGCGATTACGAGCGTATCGATCGCGATCGCGCGCTCGGTGCGGCCGTCGCGACCGTCGATCGCGAACGTGATGGTTTTCATCGAATGCTCCTCGTGGCGGGCAGCGCACGCACTGCGTGCCGCCGCCCGCCGTGTGACGTTGATCGGCCGTGCTTACGCCGGGTCGTAGTAGTGGATCTCCAGCAGCACGCAGCCGCCGTTCGACTTGAACGGGCCGTGCCACGCGCCGGGCGGACGCACCGCATACGTGTAGCCCTTGAACGGCGTGCCGCCGTTGCCGTGCTCGTCGTTGCCGACGGTCAGGTCGCCCTCGACCAGAAACACCTCTTCCCAGTAGTCGTGCACGAAGGGCTTCTTCGTGTGCAGCCCGGCCGGCAGGCGCAGCAGGCGCGTGCGGCTGCCGCGCTTGCGCTCGGTGTCGAGCGCGCCGGACAGGATCAGCTCCTGCGCGCCGGATGCCGGGTCATAACCTTCCGGCAGCCGCCAGTCGCGCTGCATGTCCAGCGGATGGAATTCGTCGTGAAGCTTGTTGATGGCCATCTGTCTCTCCTGTAGCGATAGCGGTTGAGTCGGGCGCGGCGCGTCAGGCGGCGCGCGGCGTCGACAGTTCCTGGTTCAGCGAATAGCTGCCGAGCATCGAATCGACGAGATGCGACGCGCGCTGCCAGTCGTACGTGCGATACGCGTGCCCCTTCGTGACGAACGACGCGCCGGCATAGAACAGTTCGTACTGGTTGTGGCGCGATGCGAATTCGGAGCCGACCGCATCCCACGCGAGCTTGAAGAACTTCACGCGTTCCTCGGACGAGCACACGGGCGACTTCTGCGTCTTCTCGATGATGCGCAGCAGGTCGGGGTTCTCGAAGTCGCGCACGCTGGACGGCAGCATGATCATTCCGCCGCCGGCGAGCTCGCGCAGCGTGTTGAGCACCTTCGAATAGAGCTGCTGCGTGACGACCTGAGAGCCGTACAGCATGTTGCGGTCGGGCACGTAGAAGCCGTTGACGACGGTGCCCTTCGCTTCCATCCCGACCACCCACGCCTCGACCATCGACGCCTCGGCCGCGAGCTGCCCCAGCGTTTCGCGCACCTGCGGAAACGCGTTCGTGCCGTTGACCTCGGAGATCTTCAGGCCGAGCCCGACGAGGAAGCGCAGCTTCGTCATCAAGCGCACCTGGCATTGGTAGTTCTGGTACACGTGCGCGGGCGTCGCGTGGAACTGCTTCGCGCACATCGCCGTGTTGCCGGCGACGAAGATCCGTTCCCACGGCACCTTCACGTCGTCGAAGTACAGCACCGCGTCGTTCTCGTCGAAGCGGCTCGACAGCGGGTTGTCGAACACCGACGTCGCGTTCTCCTCGTACGACTTGCGCGACAGGATCTTCATGCCCTTCGCGTTCATCGGCACCGCGAACGACAGCGCGTACATCTCGTCGCCTTCGCGCAGCGGCTGGATGCAGCTGCAGAACACCTCGTTCGCCATGATCCCGCTCGTCGCGAGCATCTTCGCGCCGCGCACCGTGATGCCTTCGGCATCCTGATCGACGATGCCGACCGCGAGGTACTTGTCCTCCTGCTCGTGTGCGGCCTTCGACTGGTTCGCCTGCGGATTCACGATCACGTAGGTCAGGAACAGGTCGTTGTCGCGCGCATAGCGGTAGTAGTCGCGCAGCGCGCCCGCACGCGCCGGATCGTATTGCTCGAACACGTCGGCGCCCATATACATGCCGGACAGGCACGACGCGACATGGTCGGGCGAACGACCCATGAAGCCGTAATGCAGCTCCGACCACGCCTCCATCGCGGCACGGCGTTCGACGAGTTCGTCATAGGACGTCGGCAGTTGCCAGATGCGGCTGACGCGGTTGCCCGAATCGGACGATACGAACGTCATCTTCTCGATGTTCTCGTCGCGCGCCTGGTAGTCGTACAGGCTCGCGTAGCTGCGGATCGAATTGCGGAATGCCGCGTGCGCGGTCACGTCGCCGACCGGCTGGCCGTTCAGGTAGACCTGCCGCCCGTCGCGCAGCGACGCGATGTGCTGAGTCCCGTTCTTGATCATGATGTCCTCCAGGGTGGAATGAAGCGTGGGTTGCATTCAGGCAGACGGCGCGTGCATGCCGTCGAGCGTGCGGTAGCGGCCGCCGAAGAAGATCAGCGGGCGCCCTTCCGAGCGCGCGCGGTGCCGCGTCACGCGACCGACGAAGATCACGTGATCGCCGCCGTCGTACTGCGCATAGGGTTCGCATTCGAACGTCGCGAGTGCGTCGGGCAGCAGCACCGCGCCGTCGTCATCGGCCGCGTCGGCACGCCAGCCCCACTTGTCGCCGTTCGCTTTTGCAAAACAGTTCGACAGGTGCTGTTGCGTCTCGTCCAGCACGTTGACCGCATAGCCGCCCGCGCCGGCCAGGTCGCCGAGGCTCAGGCTGCGACGATCGACCGAGAACAGGATCAGCGGCGGGTCCAGCGACACCGAATTGAACGACGCGACCGTGATGCCGATCGGCATCCCCTCCTTGCGCGGGGCGGTAATCACCGCGACGCCCGTCGCAAACATCGACAGCGCAGTGCGAAAGCGCCGCTGCGCATCGGCGCCCGCACCGGTTCCGTCATGGTTCTCGCTCATCTCGTCCTCCTTGGGTTGCATCGCCGGATTCATAGTGGAATCCGGCCCAACAAAGCACCGCTATTTAGCTTTGTTATTTAGCTTTTATTAAATGTAAACGCAAAGGCAGGTTCAAGTTGTCGTAAACCCTGACCTTGAAAGCTTTGTTTGAAAGACAACCCTACTGGCGAGATGGATGTTGCGCGACCTCCGCGAATGTCCACGTACACTGCGACTACCCTGTTCCCCGGGGCTTTCGTGCACCGCGGGACACACCGCTTTCCGGAGCCGCAGCGATGCAATCCCGTCCGATCTACATGGACTACAGCGCGACGACGCCCGTCGATCCGCGCGTGGTCGACAAAATGGTGCCGTTCCTGCACGAGCAGTTCGGCAACCCGGCTTCACGCAGCCACAGCTACGGCTGGGATGCCGAGCAGGCCGTCGAGGAAGCGCGCGCGCACGTCGCCGCGCTGCTCGGCGCCGATCCGCGCGAAATCGTGTGGACCTCCGGCGCGACCGAGGGCAACAACCTCGCGATCAAGGGCGCCGCGCACTTCTATCAGGGCAAGGGCAAGCATCTCGTCACGGTGAAGACCGAGCACAAGGCGGTGCTCGACACGTACCGCGAACTCGAGCGCCAGGGCTTCGACGTCACGTACCTCGACGTGCGGGAAGACGGCCTGCTCGATCTCGATACCGTGCAGCAGGCGCTGCGCGCCGACACGATCCTGGTGTCGGTGATGCTCGCGAACAATGAAACGGGCGTGATCCAGCCCGCCGCCGAGATCGGCGCGCTGTGCCGCGCGCGCGGCATCGTGTTCCACTGCGATGCCGTGCAGGCCGCCGGCAAGATTCCGGTCGACGTGAATACGTTGAACGTCGACCTGCTGACGGTCACCGCGCACAAGGTCTACGGCCCGAAGGGGATCGGCGCGCTGTACGTGCGCCGCAAGCCGCGCGTGCGGATCGAAGCGCAGATGCACGGCGGCGGCCACGAGCGCGGGATGCGCTCGGGCACGCTGCCGACGCACCAGATCGTCGGGATGGGCGAGGCGTTCCGGCTCGCGAAGGAAGAGATGGTGGAAGAAAGCCGCCGCGTCGGTGCATTGCGCGACCGGCTGCTGGCCGGCCTGTCGACGCTCGACGAGGTTTACGTGAACGGCGATCTCGCCCGCCGGATTCCGCACAACCTGAATGTCAGCTTCAATTTCGTCGAAGGCGAATCGCTGATCATGGGGATCAAGGGGGTCGCGGTATCGTCAGGCTCCGCGTGCACGTCGGCCTCGCTGGAGCCGTCGTACGTGCTGCGCGCGCTGGGCCGCAGCGACGAGCTCGCGCACAGCTCGATCCGCTTCACGCTCGGCCGCTTCACGACCGAAGCCGAAGTGGACAGCGTGATCGCGCAGGTGCGCGACACGGTCGGCAAGCTGCGCGCGCTGAGCCCGCTGTGGGACATGCATCTCGAAGGGGTCGACCTGAATACGATCGAGTGGGCCGCGCACTGAGCGCGGCCGAAGCGTCAGGCCGGCCGGCGATCGCGGGCGGGCCTGCGGCTCGCGCGCGTCAGCCTTTTTCCTGGCGCGCGATCAGGTGCGCGAGATCGAGCGTCGCGCGGTCGCCGTTGGTGACGAGGCGATCGATCACCGAGCAGAGTGCCTTGAATTCGGTCTTCGTCACGCCCTCGAACAGCACGTTGTTGATGCGCTGCTGCGTCTCGGTGAGCGCCTTCAGCAGCTTCGAACCGGCCGACGTGACCGTGAGCCGCATCTTGCGCTTGTCGTCGGGGTCCGAGCGTTTGTCGATCAGGCCGAGCTTCTTCAGCTTGCCGGTCTCGATCGTGACGAATGCGCCGCTCAGGTGCAGGTGATCGGCGAGGCGATTGACGGTCACGACGTCGTCGTGCGACAGATGCGCGACCGAGATGAGCAGCGAATACTGAATGCCGGTGAGGCCGATCAGCGAGCCGAAGCCGTCGCGCACCGACAGCAGGCGGGCCGCGAACGGCAGCAGCCCGTTGATCAGATGGCGAAATTCCGTGTCCGTGCCGTCGATCAGGCAGGCCGGGTTGGTAATGGTCAGAACGGACTCCTCTTGCTGCTTGGCCATGACTTCGACGCTCCGTACGGTCATGCGAATTTAGCTTTGAAACGAAATTATACGGCAAAGGCACATGTGCCCCTGGCCGGCCCCGGCCGGTGCATGCGGCCCGATTTCCCGATACTGGAGGCTCGTCCATGCCCTTCCCGCTTCACCCCGCATCGGTTCGCGCGCTGCTCGAATGCTATCTGCGCGCAAAGGACCTGAACCGGCCCGCGCTGATCGCCGACTGCTTCGCGGCCGATGCCGAGCTGAGCTTTTCGCTCGCGAACGACGACATCGATTTTCCGCCGCGCGTGACGGGCGCGGCCGCGATTGCACGCACGCTGGTCGAGGAATTCGGCGAGCGGTTCGAGCGGTGCCGGACCTATTACGTTTGTACGGAGCCTGACGTCGACGCGCACGGCGTCAGCGGAATGTCGTGGCTCGTCGTGATGCGGCAGAAGGACAACGGCGCGCTGCGGATCGGGCATGGCACCTACCGCTGGCAGTTCGCGGGCAACGGCGAAAGCGAAGACGCCGCGCGGATTGCCGCGCTGCATATTCATATCGCACGAATGGATACGATCGACGATCCGAAGTCGGCGAAACTCGATGCGCTGCACGCGGCGTTCGGGTACCCGTGGCTGCCGGCGCACGCGTTCGCGAGCGGGCTCGCGGAGGTCGCGGCAGCGCAGCCGGAGTGGGCGTTTCTGGCGGCATTCCAGCAGGCAGCAACGGCGGCGGCGTAACCGATCCCGTCGGCCGCGTGCAGGGCCTTCCGGCTCCACGCGGCGTCAGCGCCGTCGTACTCGTCATCCCCCGTCGAGCGCCTGCCGCACGCCGTCCCAATCCAGCCCGAACCGCGCAAGATACTTGCGCAGCCGGTCCGCATCGTTCGGCTGCTTCTTGCTCTGCCGCGATACCGCGAACAGCGTGCGCCCGGCTTCCGACAGGGTTGCCGACACGCGGCACACGTCGAGCACGCGTTCGAGCTGCGCGCGGTCGAACAGGTCGAGTTCGGCCGCACGCGCGCCGAACACGGTGTCGACGCATGCATCGGACGCACCCGTGCCGCCCGGCGACGACCACGTGCGCGTCAGCCGTTCGACTTCCTGTTCGGCAAGCGCCTCGGTGATCCGCCCCGCATCGGCCAGCGTCGCCATCCGCGTGACCGACGCGGACAGCTCGCGGAAATTGCCGGCCCACGCCGCGCGCGGCGACGCGGCGAACGCGAGATAGCGCCGCTTCGCCTCGACGTTGAACCGCACCTGCTCGCCCTGCTCGCGGCCGAAACGGTCGAGCTCGAATTCGAGGTTCGGCTCGATGTCCTCGCGGCGCTCGGCCAGCCCCGGCAATTCGTATGTCCACAGGTTGATCCGCGCATAGAGATCCTCGCGGAACGTGCCGGCCGCCACCATCTGCCGCAGGTCGCGGTGCGTGCCCGCGATCAGCTCGAAATCGCTGGTTGCCTCGACGTCCGCGCCGACCGGCAGGAAGCGCTTCTCCTCGATCGCCTTCAGCAGCATCGCCTGTTCGTCGAGTCCGAGTTCGCCGATCTCGTCGAGAAACAGCAGGCCGCCGTCCGCCGCGCGCAAGAGCCCCGCACGTGCCGACTGTGCGCCCGTGAACGCGCCCTTCACGTGACCGAACAGCGTCGACATCGCCGCATCGCCGCGCAGCGTCGCGCAGTTGATCTCGATGAACGGCCCCGCGAGCCGATGGCGGCCGCGCTTCAGCTCGTACACGCGTTTCGCGAGAAACGACTTGCCGGCACCCGTCGGCCCGACCAGCAGCATCGGCGCGCGCGAACGCACGGCCACGCGCTCCAGTTGCTCGATCAGCGCATTGAAGCGCGCGTTGCGCGTCGCAATGCCGGCCTTCAGGAACGACACGGTTTCGTCGCGCTCGCGCGTGAAGCGTTGCGCGATGCGGTTGTAGCGTGACAGGTCGAGATCGATCACCGACATCGTGCCGGGCCCGCTCAGTCCTTCATCGGTCTTCTGCGGCGGCGCCGTTTGCGCGAGACGCGCAGGCAGGTAGCGCGCCTCCGCCAGCAGGAACCAGCAGATCTGCGCGACGTGCGTGCCGGTCGTGATGTGGATCAGGTAGTCCTCGCGGTCGAGATCGAACGGGTAGGCGCGCGCGAAATCGTGCAGCGTCGCGTAGACCTCCTCGAAATCCCACGGATCGCGAATCTCCATCGGGATGAGCCGCACGTCGGTGTGCGGCGACACGCGCTCCAGATCCTGCTTCACGCGGTTCGCGAGCCGCGCATAGTTCGGCGCGTGGAGCAGTTCGAGCCGGTCGATCGGCGTGTCGCGCTGCTCGCAGAGCGAAATCGTCGGTCGCCAGTTGCGCCAGCGGCGCTGCGAACCGCCGCCCTGGTCGAGCACGGTGCCGAGAAAACCGATTGCGACGGTCTTGCGCATGTTTATCTCACAAGATAATAAGCGATCTTATTTTATCGAATTTCCCGGATCGAGCCCCAGCCAGATTTTCATGCCTCGCCCGTCACGCCCAATAATTTCCTCTTTTACTTCAACGGCTTGAGATTTTTTTCGAGCATCAAGCCGCCCGCTGGCACGCTCCTCGCTCAATAGAAAGCGCCGGATGTCCCGCTGGCCCGCGAGCCAGGGCTCGCAAAGCCCTGCTGGTGCGCCGCCGCCGAACCTCGTTCGTTGCGGTCGCGTATGCCGCCATGGGCAGACGAAGGCAAATGGGCGCGCAAGGCGCTTCGCCGGGGTTCGAGTCCCGGGGCGCCCTCCGTTCGGAAGCTCATAGGTAGAGCAGCCGGCGAAAGCCGGTGTGTAGCGGGTTCGAATCCCGCTCGAACACTGTCCGCAAGGACAGTCTCTTGATAGAAGCAGTACCCGCCGGTGCGGGCCGCAAGGCCCGCCGCGCGTCGGACCGGTTGCGGTTCCGCGCAATCGGCCGGACGGCCGCACGGCCCGCGCGAAGGCGCACGACGACGCGATGCAGGATGCGTCGCCGCGCCCTTCGGCGCCGGGCCGGCGCGCCGCCCGCCCGGTTGCGTCGCCCCGCGATCCGCACGATGCGCGTCACCCGGCGGCCATTGAAGAAAAGGACAAGAATATGTGGATGCGACACGTCGTGAAAAAGAACGAACGCGCGCTGCTGATGAATGAGGGCGATTTCGTGAAGGTGCTCGAACCGGGCGTGTTCAAGGCCTTCGATCCGTTCAAGCGTTTGTCGGTGCAGACCGCGCGTCTCGACGCGCCGCTCGCGGACGTGGCATTGGCCGACTACCTGCGTCACGACGCACCGGACGTGCTCGCCCGGCACTTCGTCGCGATGGATCTGGCCGACGATGAAGCGGGCCTGCGCTACGAAGACGACGTGCTCGTCGAGATCCTGGCGCCGGGCACGCGCCGGCTGTACTGGCGCGGCCTGACCGCGCACCGTCTCGAACGCGTCGATCTCGCGCAGGACAGCCTGCTGCCGGCCGCGCTCGTGAAGCGCATCGCGCAACCGGCGCTGCGTGCACGCGGCGTCGCGGGTCTCGCGGGCGTGCTGCTGGCGCAGGTGCCGGCGTACCACGTCGGTGTGCTGAAGATCGACGGCAAGATCGAGCGGCTGCTGGACGCGGGCGTAGCGGCGTTCTGGCGCTTCAACCGCGACATCGCGGTCGAACTCGTCGACCTGCGCGTGCAGGCGCTCGAAGTCGGCGGACAGGAAATCCTGACGCGCGACAAGGTCGCGCTGCGGCTGAACCTGTCGGCGACGTGGTGCTATGCGGACGTGCTGCATGCGTTCGGCCAGCTGCAGAAGCCGGTCGAGCACCTGTATCGCGAGCTGCAGTTCGCGCTGCGGGCGGCCGTCGGCACGCGCTCGCTCGACGAACTGCTGGAAGACAAGCAGTCGATCGACGATGTCGTGATCGCGCAGGTGCGTGCCCGCCTCGGCGATTCGGGCGTGGAGGTGCGCAGCGTCGGCGTGAAGGATATCGTGCTGCCGGGCGACATGAAGACGATCCTCGCGCAGGTGGTCGAGGCGGAGAAGGCCGCGCAGGCGAACGTGATTCGCCGCCGCGAGGAAACGGCGGCCACGCGTTCTCTGCTGAATACCGCGAAGGTGATGGAAGAAAACCCGACCGCGCTGCGGCTCAAGGAGCTGGAAACGCTCGAGCGCGTGGCGGAACGGATCGACCGCATCTCGGTGTTCGGCGGTCTCGATCAGGTGCTGAACGGACTCGTCAGCATCAAGGGCGCGTAATGAACGATCGGGCACGGCGCACGGGCGCCGTGCCTCATGAACGAAGTAGCAAGGTGATGAACATGAGTGACATGGACTACCAGGTGATGGAACTGGCGAACGGCAAGCCGGTGAAGATGTGGACGCAAGGCGTCGCCGTCGAGGACGAAGCGCGCGCGCAACTGCGCAACACCGCGCAGATGCCGTTCATCTTCAGCCACGTCGCGGTGATGCCGGACGTCCACCTCGGCAAGGGCTCGACGATCGGCAGCGTGATTCCGACGAAGGGCGCGATCATTCCGGCCGCGGTCGGCGTCGACATCGGCTGCGGGATGATGGCCGCGCGCACGTCGCTGACGGCATCCGACCTGCCGGATTCGCTCGCGGGCCTGCGCAGCGCGATCGAACGCGCGGTGCCGCACGGCCGCGCGCCGGGCCGCCGCGATCCGGGCGCGTGGGGCAACCGCACGCCGGCCGCCGTGACCGAATCGTGGAAGTCGCTGCAACCGGGCTTCCAGCGGATCGTCGACAAGTATCCGAAGCTGGAAAAGACGAATCACTACGCACATCTCGGCACGCTCGGCACCGGCAACCACTTCATCGAAGTGTGCGTCGACGAGGCGGACCACGTGTGGTTCATGCTGCACAGCGGCTCGCGCGGCGTCGGCAATGCGATCGCCAGCCTGTTCATCGAACTCGCGCAGGCCGACATGCGGCAGCACATCGCGAACCTGCCGGATCGCAACCTCGCGTATCTCACCGAGGGCAGCCGGCACTTCGACGACTACGTCGAAGCGGTCGGCTGGGCGCAGGACTACGCGCGGCGCAACCGGCAGGCCATGATGGATGCGGTGATCGGCGCGGCGCGCGGCGCGATCGCGAAGCCGTTCTCGGTCGACGAACACGCGGTGAACTGCCACCACAACTACGTGCAGCGCGAACGCCACTTCGGCGAAGACGTGTTCGTGACGCGCAAGGGCGCGGTGTCCGCGCAGAAGGGGCAGCTCGGGATCATCCCGGGCTCGATGGGTGCGAAGAGCTTCATCGTGCGCGGGCTCGGCAACCCGGACAGCTTCTGCTCGTGCAGCCACGGTGCGGGCCGGGCGATGAGCCGCACCGAAGCGAAACGCCGCTTCACGGTCGACGACCAGGTGAAGGCAACCCAGGGCGTCGAATGCCGGAAGGACGCGGGCGTCGTCGACGAAATCCCGATGGCCTACAAGGACATCGACGCGGTGATGGCGGCCCAGCGCAGCCTCGTCGAAGTGGTGCATACGCTGCGCCAGGTGGTGTGCGTGAAAGGATAGCGCGGTGCGCGGCCGATGGCCGGCGGCCGCGCGCAACGAAAGGGAAACAACAACAATGAAAACGGAAAAATTGACGACCGTGCGCAGCGCGCATCCGGTCGACCCGGCCGTGCGGGCGCGCGTGATGGCGGAGCTTGCGGCAATCGAGCGACGCCACGAGGTAAGCGTGCTGTTCGCGTGCGAATCGGGCAGCCGCGGCTGGGGGTTCGCGTCGCCGGACAGCGATTACGACGTGCGCTTCGTGTATGCGCACCGGCGCGACTGGTACCTGAGCGTCGAACCGCAACGCGACGTGATCGAGCGGCCGCTCGACGACGAGCTCGACGTCAGCGGCTGGGAACTGCGCAAGGCGCTGCAACTGCTGCGCCGCTCGAACCCGACGCTGCTCGAATGGCTCGACTCGCCCGTCGTGTATCGCGAAGACGCGCGCTGGGCGCCGCGGCTCCGGTCGCTGGCGTCGGCGTTCTTCTCGCCGGTGCGTGGGCGTCATCACTATCTCGCGATGGCGAAGAAGAACTTTCGCGGCTATCTGCAAGGCGACACGGTGCGTTACAAGAAGTACCTGTACGTGCTGCGGCCGCTGCTCGCGGTACGCTGGATCGACTCGGGGCTCGGGATGCCGCCGATGCGCTTCGCGGATCTCGTCGACGGCACCGTGCACGAGCCGGCGGTGCGCGCGGAGCTCGACGCATTGCTCGCGCTGAAGATGAGCGCGAACGAAAGCGAATACGGGCCCCGCCGGCCGGCGATCCACGCGCTCGTCGAGACGATGCTCGCCGATGCCGAACACGATCGCGAATACAAGCGGCCATGGGGCGACGCGGCGATGCTCGACGCGTTCCTGCGCGACGTGGTCGACGGTCGATGAAAGGTGAACGGCGCGATGCCTGCGGGCGTCGCGCCGTTTTCGCATTCGCACTCGTCCGATCAATGCCGGCCAGCAATGGTCGTGCCCGCACACGATGCGTCGTCGCCGCGATCGCAGCCCATTGCGGCGGTATACTCGATGCCGTTCGGTAACGCGCGCCGCCGCATGCGCCGCAGCCCTCGACCTGCCCCGCTTGCTGACGATGCGCTTGCAGTCCGACGTCTTCCGCCCGCCCATCCACAGCCGATCCGAACCGTCATGTCGCACCGCCTTTCGCTCGCCATCGCCGCCCTCCTCGCCGTTTCCCCGATCGTTGCCCAGGCTCGCCCGCTCGCGCGGCCGCCGGTCGAGCGCAACTTCAAGAACTGGTCGGTCGTCTGCGACAACGGCAACCGTTGCATTGCCGAAAGTCACACGGACGATATCGACGACGCACGCACGCGCCTCATCCTGCGCGTGACGCGCGATGCCGGGCCGGACGCACAAGCATCGCTCGATCTCTACGCGACGGTGCCGCTGGACCTGCGCACCGCACGCGTCGACGGCCGGCCGTTCGATGCGGCTCCCGCTCAATGGCGGGCGTCCGGCGACAAGAATGACGACGCGCCCTCGTTCTGGACACGTGCCCGGATGCGGACCAGCGATCCGGCAACGGTTGCCGCCTGGCTCGCCGCATCGCGCAACGGGCAACTGCTGAGCTTCGGCGATCCCGCATCGGCCCATACCGCCCGCACGCCGTTGTCGGGATTGAGCGCCGCGCTGCTGCTGATCGACGACACACAGGGCCGTGTCGGCACGGTCACGGCGCTGCTGCGCCCCGGCACCCGGCCCGCGTCGTCGGTGCCGGCCGCACCGGTACTACCGCCCGCCGTCGTGCCTGCGCCGATCCCGGCCGCCGCCGTGTTGGCCGCCGAACAGGGCCCGCTCGTCGACGCGGTGCTCGCGAAATTCGGCAGCGACGTGAAGCAATGTGCCGCCGACGTCGAAGACGAAATGTCCGCCAGCGATCGCAGGAAGGCGTCGTCCGCCTTCGCGATCTCCGCCGACGAGGCGCTCGTCTCGATTCCGTGCCAGACCAGCAGCCTGTATAACCACACCGACCTGTGGTATCGCGTGCGACGGGCGGCACCGTTCATGCCGACGGCGATGAATTTCGGCGAGAACGCGAATGCGGGACTCGATTCGGCGTCCTTCGCGAACGAACTGACCGACGCCGGCTACGCCACGATCGGCGCGATGCTGTCGAGCAAGGTCAGGCTGCGCAGTGCCGGCGATTGCGGCTCGACCGCAACGTGGACCTTCGACGGCCGGCACTTCATGCTCAGCGACATCGCCACGCACGGCACCTGCAACGGCCTGTCCGACGATCAGTGGCCACGCCTGTATCGACGAGCCGATGCGGCAGCAAACCCGCGCTGACGCCGCACGTCACGCACCGACGATCGAAATCGAGAACCCGTCCCAGCCCTTCTGCCCGACCGTCTGCACGGCCGTCGTCGTGAGGTTCGGGTCGGCCGCGAGACGCGCGAACCCGTCGCGCACGCCGACCACGTCGGGCTCGCGATTGTCCGGATCGGCCACGCGCCCGCCGCGCACGACGTTGTCGACGACGATCACCGTGCCGGGCCGCGACAGCTTCAGCGCCGCGTCGAGATAGACCGGGTTGTTGTCCTTGTCGGCATCGATGAAGATGAAATCGAATGGCGCTTCACCGGCATCGACGAGCCGTGCGAGGCTGTCCTTCGCGCTGCCGACCACCACCGTCACGACTTCCGCGAACCCCGCACGCGCGATGTTCCGCGTCGCGACCTTTGCATGCTCGGGGTTCAGTTCGAGCGTCACGAGCGTGCCGCCCGGCGGCAACGCGCGCGCGAGCCAGATCGTGCTGTAGCCGCCGAGCGTGCCGACTTCGAGGATCCGGCGCGCGCCGCGGATCGTCGCGAGCAGTTGCAGCAGCTTGCCCTGGTTCGGCGCGACGTTGATCGCGGGCAGCCCGGCCGCGTCGCTCGCTGCCAGCGCGGCGTCGAGCGCGTCGTCGGACGGCACGAGCGTCGCGGAGAAATACGCATCCACCTGGTTCCAATAGTCCTGATTCATCGCGCACCCCCTGTTTGCGGAACAGGCATTTTATGCGCCGCCCCGCCATAAGCAACAAACCATTCGTTCTAAGGGCAGGTGCGCACGTGCTCCTATAATCGCTCGACCACCACAACAACAGACGGAGCACCCATGACCGATCAGGCCGCATCGAACTGGCGCCTCGAAACCATCGCCGTGCACGGCGGTTATCGTCCCGACCCGACCACGCGCGCGGTCGCCGTACCGATCTACCAGACCGTTGCGTACGCATTCGACGACACGCAGCACGGCGCCGACCTGTTCGACCTGAAGGTCCAGGGCAACATCTACACGCGGATCATGAACCCGACGACGGACGTGCTCGAGCAGCGCATCGCCGCGCTCGAGGGCGGCATCGGCGCGCTGGCGCTTGCATCGGGGCAATCCGCTGTCACGTACGCAATCCAGACGATCGCCGAAGCGGGCGACAACATCGTGTCCGCGAGTTCGCTGTATGGCGGCACCTACAACCTGTTCGCGCATACGCTGCCGCAATACGGGATCACGACGCGCTTCGCCGATCCGCGCGACCCCGCATCGTTCGAGCCGCTGATCGACGCGCGCACGAAAGCGATCTTCGCGGAATCGGTCGGCAACCCGCTCGGCAACGTCACCGACATCGCCGCGCTCGCGGAAGTCGCGCATCGCCACGGGATTCCGCTGATCGTCGACAATACGGTGCCGTCGCCGTACCTGCTGCGCCCGTTCGAGCACGGCGCGGATATCGTCGTGCATTCGCTGACGAAGTATCTCGGCGGGCACGGCACGAGCCTCGGCGGCGCGATCGTCGATTCGGGCAAGTTCCCGTGGGCCGAGCATGCGGACCGCTTCAAGCGGCTGAACGAGCCCGACGTCAGCTATCACGGCGTCGTCTACACGGAAGCGTTCGGGCCGGCTGCCTACATCGGCCGCGCGCGCGTGGTGCCGCTGCGCAACATGGGTGCGGCGATCTCGCCGTTCAATGCCTTCCAGATCCTGCAGGGCATCGAAACACTGGCGCTGCGCGTCGAGCGGATCAGCGGCAACGCGCTGAAGATCGCGCAGCATCTCGCGCGTCACGAAAACGTCGAATGGGTGAACTATGCGGGCCTGCCCGATCACCCCGACCATCCGCTCGTCGCGCGCTACCTGTCGGGCCGCGCGCCGGGCATCCTGACGTTCGGCGTGAAGGGCGGCCGCGACGGCGGCGCGAAATTCCAGGACGCGCTGAAGCTGTTCACGCGGCTCGTCAACATCGGCGACACGAAATCGCTCGCGACGCACCCGGCCTCGACGACGCACCGGCAACTGTCGCCGGCCGAACTCGCGAAGGCCGGCGTGAAGGAAGAAACGGTGCGGCTGTCGATCGGCATCGAGCATATCGACGATCTGCTCGCCGATCTCGACCAGGCGCTCGCGCAGCTTTGACCGGCACGGGCGCGCCGGCTTGCCGGTGTGCCCTGCATCGAATGCGTTGACCTTGAAGCCGCTTCAAGGTGTTCAATCCCCGGTTGAAGCCGGGGCAACGCCCGGCGTGTACGAACCATTCGTACCATGCAGCCGGGCAGCAAGACGCCGAGCCCGCCACGGTACGCCAACCGTCCGAGAGGCCTCATGACACCGACCGCGAAGCTCGCGCTACTCGCGTTACCGCCCGTGCTGGCAGCCTGTTTCAGCGCCCTCGCGGCCGCCTGGCGCGCACCCGGCCCGAAAACGTCGAGCGTCATCCAGCATTTCACCGGCGGCATCGTGTTCTTTCTGATCGAAGGATCGGTGAAGGCCGGATAAGCCGGGCGTGGCCACGCACCGGCTACCACGTCGTCGCGCCCGTCGGATACGTATCGACGATGCGCGTGCCGTTGACGGGCGTCACGCCTTCGTTGCGCAGCGCGGCCCACAGGTCGATCGCATGTTCGCGCGACTTGCGGCTGCCGTCGTCGGTCAGCACGTTCAGCGCGATCACTTCGTCGCGTGTCGTCAGTTGCAGTTGCTCCTTCAGCTTGCGTGACTGATGCGACGCGGTACGGATGTCGCCGAGCAGGATCCGCTTCTCCGCGACGTTCGCGTTGCCGCCAGCATCGGCCGGCACGAACGTCAGCCGGCCGTCGTCGACCTCGCATTGCCCTCGCGTGAACGTCGCGCTCCATTCGCCGGCCGGCACGGCCGCGAACTCGCAGCGCATCCGCTCGTTCGCGCGCCGGCCGACATCATGCGCCGATGCATGCGACAGCGCGCGTTCCGGCCAGCCGGCCGCCATCGCGGCCGTCGCGGCCGTCGACATCAAGCTCGCCGCGAGCACGATTCCTTTCGCGAAATTGCGCATGGCACGCTCCTCTTCATAAGGGATGCGGCCGGCAAGCACCGCGCCGGTCGGCCGCGAATGAACGTTCAACGAACCGCAAAGCGGTTGTCGTGCGCATCGACCAGCGGCGCCGTCTCGCCGCGATGCACCGTCGCACGATGGATCTCCTGGTTGCGCGCGACGGTAGCCGGGCTCGCCGGGTAGTCGTGCTTCGGGCTCGGGATCACGCCGTCGTGGCGCGCGCGCACCAGCTCCTGGCGGACTTCCTGCCGGGTCTTCTGCTGCGCGGCCGCTGCCTGCGAGAAGGCCGCAATCGACAATGCGGCAACGACGATGACGATCATCGGTCGCGGAAGGTTCATGTTGTTCGCTCCTTGCTGGAAATCCGTGACAGGCGCCTTTACTTTGATCCGGCGGCGGTGCGGAACCGTGATCGCAACATGACGGTTTCGTCACCGCTGCGACATCCCCTGCATCGCACTGCGAACTAACCTTTTTCTTGAGCTTCCGCGTCCATGACGCGTCGATGACATTTTTCTCATTTGTCCCTCACCGTCACGATCCGAACGCTTTCCAGAATCGGCAGCGCGATTGCGATATTCCGCGCTCGCCAGCACAACGCGCGGCGCGAAATCGACCCGTGCACGAAACGATCATCTTGAATCTCAGGGGAAAACCATGAAAACTCCAGTTCGGCTCGCCATGATGTCGGGTGCGCTGCTCGCGACCGTTCACGCGGCACACGCGTCGGAAGTGACGCTATACGGCCTGTTCGATACGTCGCTGACTTACGTCTGGAACGCCAACGCGGACGGCAGGAATCTCGTCGGCCTCGGCAACGGCAATCTGCTCGGCAACCGCTTCGGCGTGAAGGGCTCGGAAGATCTGGGCGGCGGGCTGAAGGCGATCTTCACGCTGGAAAACGGCTTCAATCCGAACACCGGCGCGCTCGGGCAAGGCAACCGGATGTTCGGCCGGCAGGCATTCGTCGGCCTCGAAAGCGCGCGCTGGGGCACGCTGACGCTCGGCCGCCAGTACGACGCGCTCGCGGATGTCGCGTGGCCGGTCACCGGCGACTTCTACTTCGGCAGCGTCTACGCGACACCCGGCGACGTCGACAACTACGACACGTCGTCGCGCACCGACAACGCGGTGAAATACACGTCGCCCATGATCAACGGACTCCAGTTCATCGGCATGGTCGCGCTCGGCGGCGTGGCCGGCAAGAGCGGCGCCGGGCAGACCTGGTCGGCCGGCCTGTCGTACAGCAACGGCCCGGTCGACGTGGCCGGCGGCTACTACTACGCAGCCAATCGTGCATCGCTCGCCAACGGCATCCGAACCGGCTGGAACGGTACCTCCGACGGCACATTCGACGGGTCGTTGGTCAACGGCGGCTATATCTCGGCGAAATCGATCGGCATCGCGCGCGGTGCGTTGCGCTACAACTTCTCGCCGTTCGCGGTCGGCATCGATTACAGCAATGCGCTGTACAAGGCCGATGCGATGTCCGCGTTTCGCAGCACGCAGAAATACGACACCGCGCGCGGCTTCTTCAACTACCAGGCGACACCCAGCCTGCTCGTCGGCGTCGGCTACAGCTACACGCGCGCCCGCGGCGATACGAGCGCGACCTACCATCAGGTGTCCGCCGGCGCCGATTACGTGCTGTCGAAGCGCACCGATCTTTACGCGGTCGGCGCATGGCAACGCGCGAACGGCGAACAGCGCACGCTCGACGGTGGCACGCAAACGGCGCAGGCATCGATCGGCTCCTATGGCTACGGCGGCACGCGCACGCAAGGCATCGTCAATCTCGGGTTGCGCCACCGGTTCTGATCGCGGCGGCCATCCGCGCGCCACGTGACGAAAATTTCATGTTCCGATCAGGTTCGCGAAGCGTCGTATCGCTACGATCGGAAACGTGACGGGCAGTGCCCGTTCCAGACCACGCAAGCGGGTCGCTGCCGCACGGCACGTCACGCGTTAGGCCCGGACACGTCGAGTGCCGGGCCATTTTTTTTGGTCGCGTTCCCGACGATCAGCGCGCTGAATTGCGCTGCGGAAACAGGCACGTATGCGTTTTTACATACAGGTTCGGATTGCCGCAGCGATGCCCGGCATAGTCGATCTGCTCGCCGGGCATGAGGTCGGCCGGCACCGCCTTGCGCACGGCGCCGGGCGCAGTCGAAGCGGCATCGGAACGTGTCGATGCGCAGCCCGCGAACAATGGGACGATCAGGACTGCGATCAAGGCTAGGCGAATGGCGGGACGATGCACTGTTCGATCCGGTGTGAAAGGCAGGACAGGGCCGCCCGCTTTCCATGCTGCTGTTGCGAACGGCGTGAATGCCGCAGGCCACGTCGGCCGTCGGCAGACTTCATGTTCCGCTTGCCGCTCATCGCGCGCATGACCCGAAGATGACGATTGCGTCATGTCGGTCGCGTCCGAACGGCGCATCTCCGCGTGACGCAATCTGACGCATTTTTCATCTCGCGATCACGATCACGCACGGCTGCTTTCGCATACTGGGCACAGGGTTCGCCACCCGGCGGCCCTGATCAAGGAGAGCACTCAATGAAAACGGCACAACTCGCAGCACTGTTCGTCACCGCCACGCTGTCGCTCGGCATGGCCACGCAGGCCGCGTTCGCGCAGACGCAAACGCAAGGCAAGACCCGCACGCAGGTCGTCAATGAACTGAAGCAGGCGCAGCACGACGGCATCGTGCCAACGAGCAAGACGCAATACCCGCCGAGCGGCGAGCTCGTCGCACGCAACCGGGAGCTTCACGGGATTTCGGTGCATGGCGGCGAGAAAAAGCCGCAGACCGACAATCACGACACCCTGACCGCGCGGTAATGACGCCCGGCCACACGACCGCGGGCCGTGCGCCGCGCGCGGCCGCCTCATGGCGAACGCGCGGCGAACGCGCGGGCATGCCCGCCCGCGGTGTCAGGTGCTGATGGCCGCCGGGCGTTTCAGCTCGGCCGGCTGGCGCGGAAAGCGCAGCCAGAACGTCGTGCGGCGGCCGGGGTCGCTGTCGACACCGCATTCGCCGTCGTGGTTGTCCATGATCGACCGGACGATCGCGAGGCCGAGCCCCGTCCCGGACGCCGAATCGTGCCGCGACGGATCGACGCGATAGAAGCGCTCGAAGATCCGCCCGACATGCTCCGCGGCAATGCCGGGCCCGGTATCCGACACGGCAATCGTCGTCGCGCCGCCCTGCTCCACGCAGTCGATCGTCACGACGCTGTCGCGCGGCGCATAGGCCAGCGCATTGGACAGCAGGTTGCTCAGCGCGCGCTGGTACAGCGTCAGATCCGCATCGACCCACGCGTGGCCGTCGACTTTCACCGTCACGCCTGCATCTTCCGCAAGCGGCTCGTAGTAGCCGGCGACCCGCCCGGCCTCCTCCGCCGCATCCAGCCGCCGCACGTCGATCGACGTGCCGGCCTGTTCCGAGCGCGCCAGAAACAGCATGTCCTCGATCATCCGCGACAGCCGCTGGTATTCGTCGATGCTCGACTCGATCACGCCCCGGTATTCCTCCGCGCTGCGCGGCTGCGACAGCACGACCTGCGCGGCCGCCTGCAGGTTCGTGAGCGGCGTGCGCATGTCGTGCGCGAGATTCGACGAGAACTGGCTCAGCCGCGTGAACGAATCGTTCAGCCGCCCGAGCATCCCGTTGAACGCATGCTCGAGCTCTTTCAGCTCGCCAGCCGTATCGAGTTCCGGCAACGAATGAGCGAGCCGGCTCGTCGACATCTGCTCGGCGCGCGCCGCGAACCGCCGCAGCGGGCTCAGCCCGAGCGCCGCAATGCCGTATGCGATCGCGGCCGCCAGCACCACGCCGAACACCTCGATCACGACGATCGTATAGGCGTGCGTGCGCAGCAGCAGCACGTCGGCGCTGCGGTCGTACTGCACCGCGACGCGCACCGCCGGCGCGCCTGCGCCCGAGCCGGCCAGCGGCACATTCGTCACCAGATACTGGTGCCGCGCGCCGGGCGGCGCGACGCCGACCGGTACGCGCCCTGCATCCAGCGACATCAGCGGCGCATACGAGCGGAAGCCGGGCGTGCCGACCAGGCGCGTACCCGTGGCATCGAAGATTGCAAGATCCATGTTCGGATGGCCGTGCAACTGGTCGATCCAGACGTCGGCGTTGCGCGCGACGTCGGCCGTCGAGCGCGCTTCGGTCAGATGCTCGCCCAATGCGGCGGAAATGCCGGCCATCTGCTCGGCCGCCGTCGTCTCGACGCGATTGCTCAGCGCTTCATAGAGTGCAACACCGCTCGACGCGAGGATCACCGACGTCGACAGGATGATCAGCGCGGTCAGGCGTCCGCGCAGCGTGCGCGGCAGCAGGCGCGCGATCATGCCGCCGCGCCGCCGCGCGCCTCGAGCACGTAGCCCATCCCGCGCACGGTGTGGATCAGCTTCGGGTCGTACGCGTCGTCGATCTTCGAGCGCAGGCGCCGGATCGCCGAATCGACGACGTTCGTGTCGCTGTTGAAATTCATGTCCCAGACTTGCGATGCGATCGTCGCGCGCGGCAGGATCTCGCCCTCGCGGCGCATCAGCAGCCACAGCAGCGCGAATTCCTTCGCGGTCAGCAGGATCGTGTCGCCCTGCCGCGTGGCCTTGCGGCGCGTCAGGTCGAGTTCGAGGTCGGCCACGCGCAGCGTGTTCGAATCGCGCGGCTGGCCGCGCCGCAGGATCGACTTGATGCGCGCGGTCAGCTCGACGAAGTCGAACGGCTTCGCGAGATAATCGTCGGCGCCGAGCTCGAGCCCCTTCACGCGATCGCCGACATCGTCGCGCGCGGTCAGGAACAGCACGGGCGTCGACTTGCTGCGCCGCAGGTTCTGCAGCAGCGTCCAGCCGTCCTGCCCGGGCAGCATCACGTCGAGCACGAGCAGGTCGTACTCCTCGGTCTCGGCCTGGTGCTGGCCCGTGATGCCGTCCTCGACCCAGTCGACGACATAGCCGGCCTCGGTGAGACCCTTGCGCAGGTACGCACCCGTCTTCGGTTCATCTTCGACAATCAGAATTCGCATCACGCATTACCCTTGAAGAAACCCAGCCGGCGCAGCACGCCCGAGCCGAAGCCGCCGCGCAACGCGGCGCGCCACGACACCGCATGGCTGACGCGGTACAGCACGGGCAGCACCAGCAGCGTCAGCGCCGTGGACGACAGGATACCGCCGATCACGACCGTCGCAAGCGGGCGCTGCACCTCGGCGCCGGTGCCGGTCGCGAACGCCATCGGCAGGAAGCCGAGCGATGCGACGAGCGCAGTCATCAGCACCGGCCGCAGCCGCGTGAGCGCGCCTTCGCGCACGGCGGCCTCGAGCGGCATCCCTTCGTCGCGCAGGTTGCGGATGAACGAGATCATCACGAGGCCGTTGAGCACGGCCACGCCCGACAGCGCGATGAAGCCGATCGCCGCCGTGATCGACAGCGGAATCCCGCGCAGCCACAGCGACACGACGCCGCCGCTCAGCGCGAACGGAATGCCGGTGAACACGAGCAGCCCGTCCTTCACGTTGTTGAACATCACGAACAGCAGCACGAACACCATGAACAGCGCGAGCGGCACGACGAGCTTCAGGCGCTCGCTCGCGCTCTGCAACTGCTCGAACTGCCCGCCCCACGACACCCAGTAGCCGGCCGGCACGCGCACGTCCTGCTGCAGCTGCTCGCGCGCATCGGCGACGAACGAGCCGACGTCGCGGCCGCGCACGTTCGCGCTGACGACCACCCGCCGCTTGCCGTCCTCGCGGCTGATCTGGTTCGGGCCCGGCGCGACGTCGATCGTCGCCAGTTCCGCGAGCGGCACGTACGGCGCCGCCGCGAGCGGTGCGCTGGCACCGGCGGCCGGCGCGGGCAGCGCGATCGGCAGCCGCTTGATCGCTTCGATGTCCGAACGCAGCTCGTCGGGCAGCCGCACGACGATGTCGAAGCGGCGGTCGCCCTGGAACAGCGTGCCGGCTTTCTGCCCGCCGACGGCCGCGGCCACCGAGTCCTGCAGGTCGGCGACGCTCACGCCATAGCGCGCGAGCTTGTCGCGGTCGAGGTTGACGGTCAGCACCGGCAGGCCGGTGGTTTGCTCGACCTTCACTTCGGACGCGCCCGGCACCTTCTGCAGCGCGGCCGCGATCTGCTCGCCGGTCTGGTTCAGCACGGCCATGTCGTCACCGAAGATCTTCACCGCGACGTCGCTGCGCACGCCCGAGATCAGTTCGTTGAAGCGCAGCTGGATCGGCTGCGAGAACTCGTAGGCGTTGCCCGGCAGCTCGGCGAGCGCTTCCTCGATCTCGCGCACGAGCTGGTCGCGCGGCTTCTTCGGGTCGGGCCACTTGTCGGCAGGCTTCAGCATGATGTAGCCGTCCGACAGGTTCGGCGGCATCGGGTCGGCCGCGATCTCGGCCGTGCCGGTGCGCGCGAACACGCGCTCGATCTCGGGGAAGCGCGCCTTCAGCGTCTTCTCGATCGACTTCTGCATCTCGACCGATTGCGACAGGCTCGTGCCGGGAATCCGCAACGCGGCAACCGCGAGGTCGCCCTCGTTGAGGCTCGGAATGAACTCGCTGCCGAGCCGCGTGGCAAGCCCGAGCGTGGCCAGCACGATCGCGCCCGCGCCGATCATCACGCGCGCCGGGCGCGTCATGAACGCGGCAAGCGCCGGTTCGTACGCGCGCCGCGCCCAGCCCATCAGACGGTTCTCCTTCTCCTCGACGCGCTCGCCGATGAACAGCGCGACGGCCGCAGGGATGAACGTGACGGTCAGCACCATCGCGGCCGCAAGCGCCATCACGACGGTAATGGCCATCGGATGGAACATCTTGCCTTCGACGCCGGTCAGCGCAAAGATCGGCAGGTACACGACCATGATGATCAGTTGCCCGAAGATCAACGCGCGGCGCGCCTCCTGCGATGCGCCGAACACCTCCGCGAAACGCTCGTCGCGCGTGAGCGGCCGACCGGCCGCGGCCTGCGCATGCGCGAGCCGCCTCACGCAGTTCTCGACGATCACGACCGCGCCGTCGACGATGATCCCGAAGTCGAGCGCGCCGAGGCTCATCAGGTTCGCGCTCACCTTCGCGTTCACCATGCCCGTGAAGGTCATCAGCATCGACAGCGGAATCACGAGCGCGGTGATCAGCGCCGCGCGCATGTTGCCGAGGAACAGGAACAGCACGGCGATCACGAGAATCGCGCCTTCGAGCAGGTTCTTCTTCACCGTCGCGACGGCCTTCTCGACGAGCACGGTGCGGTCGTAGACGGGAATCGCCTTCACGCCGGGCGGCAGCGTGCGGTTCACGTCCGCCATCTTCGCGGCGACGGCCTTCGCGACCGTGCGGCTGTTCTCGCCCATCAGCATGAAGACCGTGCCGAGCACGACCTCCTCGCCGTCCGACGTCGCCGCGCCGGTGCGCAGCTCGCGGCCGATGTCGACCAGCCCGACCTCCTTCATTCGCACCGGCACGCCGCCGACGTTGGTCAGCACGATGTTGGCAATGTCGTCGACGGTGCGCGCCTGGCCCGGTACGCGCACGAGATACTGCTCGCCGCGCTTCTCGATGTAGCCGGCGCCGACGTTGTCGTTGTTGCGTTCCAGCGCACGCACGACATCGGCGAGCGTCAGCCCGTACGACATCAGCTTTGCCGGGTTCGGCGCAACGCGGTATTCCTTCACGTAGCCGCCGATCGAGTTCACCTCGGTCACGCCGCGCACGTTCCTGAGCTGCGGCCTGACGACCCAGTCCTGCAGCTCGCGCAGGTCGGCCGCGGTATAGCGCGTGCCGTCGGGCTTGCGCGCGGCCGCGTCGGCTTCGACGGTCCACAGGTAGATTTCGCCGAGGCCCGTCGACGTCGGCCCCATCGCGGGCGCGATGCCGGTGGGCAGCTTGTCCTTCGCTTCCTGGATGCGCTCGTTGACGAGCTGTCGCGCGAAGTAGATGTCGGTGCCGTCCTTGAAGATCACGGTGACCTGCGACAGCCCGTAGCGCGAGATCGAGCGCGTCTGCTCGAGGCCCGGCAGGCCGGCCATCACGGTCTCGACCGGATAGGTGATGCGCTGCTCGGCCTCGAGCGGCGAATAGCCGGGCGCGGCCGTGTTGATCTGGACCTGCACGTTGGTGATGTCGGGCACCGCGTCGATCGGCAGCTTCTGGTAGCTGAACACGCCCAGCGCGGCCACGGCCGCGATCGCCAGCATCACGAGCCAGCGGTGCGCAATCGCAAAGCGGATCAGGCGCTCAAACATGACGGGATTCCTTGAAACGGGGCACGGTCACTTTCGACGGACGGGCCGCCCGGCCGGTCACCCGGCGGGCCGGAAAACGAGCCGGAGAGCGGGCCGCATATCGGGCCGCAAATCGTGCGACGACGCACACGTCACGCTTATTCATGTTCCGCGCTCCCCTTGCCGAGTTCGGCCTTCAGCACGAAGCTGTTCGCCGCCGCGTATTCCTGGCCCGGCTTGAGCCCCTTCAGCACTTCGGTCGCCCGTTCGTCGCGCCGCCCCGTCTCGACGGCCTGGGCGACGAAGCCCTTCGGCGAGCGCACGAAGACGGAAGGTGCGCCGTCGACGTCCTGCAGCGCGTCGCTCGCAACCGCGAGCGGCACGCCCTGCTTGCCCGCGTCGACCGACACGTTCACGAACATCCCGGGCCGCCACACGCCGTCCGGGTTCGGCAGCACGACGCGCGCCGGCGCGGTGCGCGTCTGTTCGCCGAGCAGCGAACCCACATACGCGATCGGGCCGCTCGAACGCGATTCGAACGCGGTCGCAATGACCGTCGCGTCGCGGCCGACCCGCACGTCGTTGAGCCGCTGCGCCGGCACGGCCATCTCGGCCCATACCGTCGACAGATCGGAGATCACGAACATGCTGGCATCCGCGGCGACCGCTTCGCCCGGCGTCGCATGCTTCTCGACGATCGTGCCCGCGAACGGCGCACGCAGTTCGTAGCGGTTCAACGCACCCGCGCCGGCCGGTGCATTCAGCGCGGCGAGCTTCTGCCGCGCGTTCTGCACGGCGATCTCGGCTTCACGCAACTGCACCTGCGCCTGCTGGTAGTCCTGCTCGGCCGAAATGCGCTCCTGCCACAGCGTGCGTTCGCGCTCGTAGGTCGCCCGTGCGCCAGAGAGCCGGCGCTCGGCCGTCAGCAGCTCGCTGCGCCGATCGGCGAGATCGGTGCTCGCGATCACGGCCAGCACCTGCCCCTTCGCGACGTTCTGCCCGAGCGACACCGACACCTGCTCGACGATGCCGGCCACGCGCGGCACCACGTGTGCAGTGCGGTCCTCGTTGAACTTGATTTCGCCCGGCAACTGGAACGGCGTCGCGATCTGCGCGGGCCCGGCCTTCGCCAGCGCGATCTTCGAGGTCGCGAGCTGCGCGTCGGTCAACGCGATTGCGCCGTCGGCGCGGGCGAACGGGAACGATGCGGCTTCATTGCCCGCCTTCACGTCGATCGTCGCATCGAACACGTGCGGCTTCGCAATCGACTGCGCGGACACGAACTTCTGGCCGGCCGCGTCGAATCGCAAGGGTTCATGCGAGCGGTCGTAGCGAACCAGCGTGCCGGACACGGTCACGCCCTTGTCGGCCGGCTTGCCGTCGACGAACGGATAGACGATGAGGCGCGCATCGCCGGGCTTTTCCGTCATCACGATTTCGACGGACAGCTTGCCGCGCTTGAGCACGACACCGCCGCGCTCGCCGGCGGCTTCGACGGACGAAGCGGCTTCGGCGGCCGCCGACGCGGACGCGCCGTTGCCCCCGCTGTTGCGCGTGACGCCGAGTGCGCCGAGGACGATCCCGGCACTGCCGAGCACGACCGCCGCGACGATCAGGATTCTGTTGCGTGACATAGTGATCCTTCAGGTAAAAGAGGCGTCTGTTGCGCTATTGCGCGACCGATGCGAGCGGCCTACCGACGAGCCGGCCGATGTCGGCGCGGGCCGTATGGGCATCGGCGAGGGCGCGCACGTATTGCGACTGGCCCTGGAACAGCGTGCGCTGCGCGTCGAGCACGTCGAGGAAGCTGAACTTCCCGAGTTCGTAGCCGCGCGACATCGCATCGAGCGCGAGGCGCGCGGCCGGCAGGATGTCGGCCTTCAACCGCTGCGCTTCCTGCGCAGCGGCTTCGAAATTCGCGTACGCCTGCGTGAGGTCCAGCCGCAGGCGCGTGCGTTCGCGATCGAGATCGGCATTCGCGCGCTCGGCCTTGTGCGTCGCCTCGAGCAGCGCGCCCTTGTTCGTGTTGAACAGCGGGATCGGGATCGACACGCCGACCACAGCCTGGTTGTCCGGCACGCCGCCCGTGGTCACGCGTTTCACGCCCGCACTGATCGTCACGTCCGGCATGCGCCGCGCGCGTTCGAGCGACACGGCCGCGTTCGAGCGCAGCATCTCGGCGCGCGCGATCCGCGCGAGCGGCGCATCGTCGAGCTGCGCGGTCAGCGCGGACAGCGGCTCGACCGGCGGCACGGCTTCGAGGTCGCCCTGCACGCCAAGCCGGCCGTCGCGTGCTTCGCCCATCACCGCGTTCAGCTTTTCGCGCGCGACCTCGACACGACCGCGCGCGTTCACGACTTCGATCTGCACGCCGGCCGCCGCCACATGCGCCTTGGTCGCCTCGACCGGCGACACCTTGCCGGCCTGGGCACGGCGGCTCGCGAGATCCGCGGAGCGTGCGGCGATCGCGGCCGATTCCTCGGTCACCTGAAGCTGGCGCTGCGCGGCGAGCAGCCCGTAGAACGCGGCAATCACGTCGGCGCGCACGGTGGCGCCCTGCTCGTCGAGCGATGCATTGGCCGCTTCCCTGCCGTACGACGCGACGTCGAGCCGCGCGCTGCGCTTGCCGCCGAGCTCGATCGTCTGGTTGATCAGCGCGGTCGACGTGCGTTCGGCACGACGAAACCCTTCCTGCAGGAACGACACTTCGGGATTGGGACGCGCTCCGGCCTGCATCAGCGTGCCAACCGACGCATCGACGTCCGCGCGCGCGCCGCGCAGCGCCGGATTGTTCCGGGCCGCGACCGACAGCGCATCGGCAAGCGTCAATGAGGTGGAAGGGAGCGCGTCGGGTGGCGGTGCGCCGATCGGCGCGGCGCTGCCGGCGGCAGCCGGGGCCGGCCCCGGCGACAGCGACGGCTGCGCATGAGCCGTCGCAGCCATCGCGAAGACGACGGCCACGGCGAGGTTGAGCTTGAGCATGTTCGGTTCTGCGGTAACGGTTCGCGACCGATGCTACGGTCCGGCCGCAGTGCGAACATGAGGCGAAGATGATATTTCCGTCATCTTGGGCGCAGCCGCGCGCACGCGTGCGGCGCCCTGCGGGAACGGCATCCTTTATGGGCGATCAGGAGGATTGGGTGAATGTGCAGCGCGATGGCCGCGAGGAAAACTGCGGAGGATCCGGGAATCGGCGTGTGTGCGCCGAAACCCCTGGCACGCGAATCAGGCAGTCCCTTGCTTCGCGCGCCGGCGCTGCACGAGCCAGTCGAGCAGTTGCCGCCCGTCGCGCTCGCCGAACCAGCGTGCGTGACCGATCAGATAGCCGTCGTACGCGATGTCGACGATTGCCGGTGCGTCGATGATGCAGCCGAAATACGCCACTTCCGACAGCGCAAACTCCGTATGCACGATCGGCAGCAGCGCGACCAGCGCCGCATAGGCTTCGTCGCTCAACGGTTCGAGCGATTCATACCCGTCGAGCAGCGCGTCGATCTGCGCGTACTCGACGCGGCGCGCATCGGCCGGCGCCATCCAGTCGACCGTATTGCGCTCGATCGCGAGCGCGAGGTCCATCACCGCGCAGGTGCGATCCGACAGCCCGAAATCGAGCACGGTCCGCACCTGCGCGCCGGGCCCCGCTTCGGTCCACAGCAGGTTCGACGCGTGCCAGTCCCCGTGCGTCCACAGCGGCGGCAGCGCGGGCAGGAGCGGCACGAGACGCGCGTGAAACGGGCCGATCGCATCGGCCACATCACCGCGCCAGTCGCGCGCGCCGAGCGCCCGCACGAGCAGCGGCTGCGCATCGACCCAGCGTTCGAGCGCGCCTGCCAGATCGGTGGACGACAGCACGCGAAAGCTCGACAGCAGGGTCCGCACGGGCCGCGCCGGCGCATCGTAGCCGGCCGACGCGCGATGCAGTTCGGCCAGCGCGCGGCCGGCCGCGTACGCGTGCGAGGAATGCGTGAAAGGCTGCCACGACATCACGCCGCGATACGGGTCGACGCCGGGTGCCCGCACGTGCACCTCGTAGGTCCAGTCGCCGGCAGCAAACGCGGTCGCGCCATCGCGATCCGCAAGAATGTCCACCACGGGCATCCCGCGTTCGCGCAGATGCGCGATGAAGCGATGCTCCTCCTCGAGCCCTTCGACATCTCGCAGGCTCACGTGATGACGCTTGACGAACAGCCCGCGCCCGTCCGTCATCTGCACCAGCACGGCCGCCGCGAACTGCCGCGGGCTGTGCCACGTCAGCCGTGCCGGCTCGCCGGCGCCGTCGATGCGCGCGAGCACCGCCGCCACCTCGTCGTGCGTCATCAGCGGCCAGTCGCGTTCGGCCTGTTCGCCGTCGACACCGAATTGCGGCGGCGCGACGTCACGCGACAGGGATCCGTCCGGCTCGAGTGGGAATGACATGAACGACGTTGCTCCGTGGTTGATTCAGATCGGCGCGTGGATCAGCGCGCGCCGCCGCCCGTTGCCAGCGCACCGCCGGCCGCCGCGCGCAGCGCCGCGGCCGTCCGGCT